>WRFU01000005.1 GCA_009778675.1 Candidatus Saccharimonadota bacterium | reverse complement strand
GTGCAGTTAACGCCGTTTACCGAAATGTCGCTGGAACAATGTTTAGATCTCATCAACGACGACGAGCTGTTGGAAGTCACACCTAAGAATCTGAGGCTAAGAAAAGCCGAACTCGATCCGCTGAAACGAAAACGCGCCGCGCGACAAAATTAATGTTATGTAATTCTTTTCAAAATGGTGGGCGCGAGAAGACTTGAACTTCCACGCCCACAAAGGGGCACTAGCACCTCAAGCTAGCCTGTCTACCAATTCCAGCACGCGCGCGCTGAATCTATTTTATCACGGAGTTCTAAGGACTGTTGATTTATTAACTGCCCAGTATAATACATCGTTATAACGATCTTCGGGCACATTTAGCTGGCTATCTTCCGAAAAAGTGCGTAAACCAGCGCCATACATGTAGGCCATCCGTACCTGGTAAACACCTATGGCTGGTACATCGTCGAGCCATTTTTTTACAAATGATTCATATTTAACTTGGCGCAATTTTACATCGGTAGTAGTACGCGCGCTAGTTAGGATATCATCACTAGTGGCATTAGAATAATTAGACAGGTTCAGCCCATTTTCACCTGCTTGTGACGAATGCCAATAAGCAAACGCATCTGGGTCAGCGCCCAGCGCAATTTCGTCAACCAAAATATCATAATTACGAGGTCTAAGCACCGCTTGTAAAAAGTTTTGGGTTGGGTCGGCACTGTCGTAAACATCATACACCACCTTGAAACCTAGCTCTTCTAGCTGCTTTTTAATCGCTTTGGCTACCTGTTCGTAATCATCGTTTTTGACCGTCACTAGTCTTAGCGTGGCTTGCTGTTTTTTAGTATCAAGCAACCGCCCATTTTTGTAAGTTAGCCCCCCAGTGGCTAATTGCTTCCAAGCGGTAGTGCGATCGAACTTTGGCCGCGCCGGCAAGTTTAGTGTCATTTGGGCTGGCACGATTGGGTAATCTAGTGGTGTGACTTCGCGTAACAGTGCTTCGCGGACAATGCCAATATCTATACCTTTTTGCAGCGCCTGACGCACACTTTTACTTTTTAGCACCGGGCTAGTGGTATTTAAAAAGGCATATACACCGTTACTAATATCGGTTTCGCGTAGATTGATCCGCCCTTGGTCTAACTGAGTATAATCGCTAGTAGCCAGTTCGGCAGTCGCACTGATTTCACTACGTTTTAAAGCGGTTAGAATATCTGCCCGTTGGTCGAACGTATTAATCTGAAATCGATCCAATTTTGGCCTACCACCATAATAATTAGCGTTGGCACTTAGGTGAATAATTTTGTCGTTTTGGTTAGTCAAGGTTTGCATCACCTTAAAAGTAAACGGGCCCGATCCAACTGGGTGCAGGCTAAAATCATTTTCGTATAGTAGTTCGTGCTTTACTTTACCCAAAATATGTTCTGGCAACACTGGGAAAGTTAGCGTATTTAAAAAACCGGCAAAACGTTCTGGCAAAGTTAACATTAGCTGACTGTCACTTTTTTTGCTAATTTCGATATCTTGCCAGTCGGCACTATCAACCGCCCTGGTAGCTGGATCTTTTATGGCTAGCAGGGTAAAGTACACGTCGTCGATAGTCACCGGCTTGCCATCTTGCCACTTGGCATCATCACGAATTGTTATCGTGTAGGTGCGCCCATCGTCCGACACGGTGGTATTTTTGGCTAAATCAGCCTTGATATGCCCAGTGGTATCGTAGCCATACAAGCTCGAAAACACCAACTTTTCGACTGCCACTTCTGAATCAGTGGCGGCAAAAATCGGATTAAGTGAATTAACCTTACCATAAGTACCTTCAATGTAAACGCCCCCCGCTGTAAAACTGTCAGTTTCGTAATTAGCCCTAAACCACATAAACTGCAAGCCGGTCAAGAAAATTAAAGCTGCAATAGCTGCAGCCCAAGCCAATACCTGGTGACGCACCGAATGCACGTTGTCTAAGCGTTCGACAAATTCTTCTTCGACGTGTTTGGTGGATTTTTTTTGGAGCTTTTTAGCCCCAACAACTAGCTTGCGACGTATATCAACCGGTTTTATTACATGTTTTTTTGCCAAAACCACCCCTTTTAGCTAGCGATTGGAATAAATAGCCCGGCCAGAATGCTTAGCACAAACACCGTGACCGATATAACTGTGGCGTCAAACAGGCTTTTATCTAACCCGCGACGAGCGGTAAAAAGTTCGCCGCTACTACCAAAACCTGCGCCCAAAGATGCACCACGTTGCTGTAAAATTATTAGTAGCACCGAAATAACGGCCGAAACTATTGTTAAGATCTGTAAAACTTTATCAATACTCATACTTGCTTACCATTGTATCCTTGAATGGCGCTACTGACAAGGTAATTTACCAAGCTCATCACCAAACCAGACCAAAAAGCGCCCCAAAAACCCATTTCTATACCTGGGGAAAGGTTAACCGCCACGTAGACCATGACGCCATTAATCAAAAACGTAAATAGCCCTAGCGTGACCAAAATAAATGGCAACGACAGTATGGTGATAATTGGCTTAATAAAGGTGTTAATAAGCGTAAAAATTAGCGCCGCAATCGTAAAGATCAGCCAAGTTTCGCCGTGCACAATTAGCGAGCCAAACAACGATACACACAGCCACAAGCCAATCGCCGTCGCCACCAACCGCACCACAAATACTGCGAATTGATTTTTCATTGATAACTATTGTAGCACATAAAAAGAATACCCCCTGAGCCATCCGGCAGAGGGGGTATTCTTATAGTACATTCCAGTTCCGATTGCATTTACAAAAAGATGCGACCGGCCCGCATTCGTTCCGATCACATCTCTATACTTTAAGTATAACAAGTTATTTTTTTAAGTCAATGATTTTACGGGATTTATCGATAACCTTTACCCGTTTTATATTTTTAAGTTCATTAGAATACTTAACAATACCGACCAACACTTTCGCCTCGGGTATTTTAATACGGTATAGATCTACGATTATATTTGACGATTGTGCAGCTGCACGATGCACAGTATTATGAATTAGATGCTTACCCTTTCCTTTTGGGCACTTTATCTCCCACTTTAAATTACTCATCTTGATATCTGGAGTTTTCTGACCTGGTATCGGAACTAGAAAGACCACATCAAAACCAGCCAATGCTAGCACATCTGTAGTTCTTTGTTCATGTTTTTCTGGGGCAGCGCCGATTTCTTTTGTGATTTTACCTTTTACCATGAGCGCGATTATAGCACATTCTTGATAGCTTTCGCCCGTGCCTTGCCAATGTGTTTAGCTAATTCGGTTTCGCTCATTGTTCTCAGCCTAGCTACGCCGCCAAGTTTTTTTAGCGTTGCCTTAGTTTTAACGCCCACACCCGGTATGTCGTCTAGCACGCTTTTGACTTGGTTTTTGCGTTTTAGCGCCGTGTGATAACTTACCGCAAAACGGTGTGATTCTTCATCAATTCGCGCAATAAGCTTGACAATATGAACGCTTTGTGCTACACTGGTAGTATAGTGCCCATCACCACATGGGAAAATTAATTGTGTATCGGCATTTCTAGTATGATCGCCGCTTTTATTTCGCCCAATATAGGGTATTTTTTCGGCTTGCAACAGATCCGCCACGGCGTTTAGCTGCCCTTGCCCACCATCAATAATTATTAAATCCGGCTTGCCCCATGTATCTAGGTGTTTTAACCGCCTAGTTATAACTTCGCGCATACCGGCGTAATCGTCGTTCTTTGTGGTGTACAGTTTAAATTTGCGGTAATCCGCCCTGCTGCTTGCACCATTCTTAAACACCACCATGCTGGCCGCCACATTAGTGCCACTTTGGTGGCTAACATCATAGCCTTCAATTCGCGCTGGTAATTTAGGCAAATTTAGTAATTGCTGTAAATCGGCTAGGGCTTGATCTTTACTAATGTCGATTGATTCTTTGTCGCCAAAAATTATGCGTTTGCGCAATTCTTTTAGGGTTAAAATTTGATCACGTAACAATTTGGCCTGTTCGTAGTCCTGCCTTGCCGCCGCTACCCCCATAGCTTTTTCTAAATCTTTTATTAGTTGTAGGCGTTCGCCACGCATTAATCGCACCAAATAGTGCAAATGGCGCTTATATTCGGCAGAAGTTACTTTGGCCCTATCTGGTTCTAGACCAATGTGAGCATCTAGGCTAGGGCGCTGCCCAGTTTTTGGTAACTTGGTAAAATACGGAAAAATCCGGCGTAAAATCTGCATAGCCTGTTTGACCCCGCTACCAGCGTAGTACGGGCCATAATAATCCGCGCCGTCATCGAGCGGGTTGCGGGTAAAAGTCACCGTTGGCCAATCGTTTTTAAAATCGATTCGTATGTAGGTGTGCGATTTATCATCCCTAAGCAGCACATTAAACTTTGGCAGGTAGCGCTTGATCATCTCGCTTTCTAAAAACAGAGCATCTAGCTCGGTTTCGACTTCACGCCAGTCAGTATCGACGATTTCCTCTACTAGGCTCAGAGTTTTGTTGTCGAACCTTTTACTAGATTGAAAATACTGCCGCACGCGGTTCTTTAAGTTTGCGGCCTTACCAATATAAATAATTTCACCTGATGAGTCTTTATGGAAATACACCCCAGGCGTATTAGGCAGGGTTTTTAACTTAGTAGCTAATTGCTTATTCATATATACATTTTACAACAGATATGGTATACTGACGGCATTATACGCTCCCTCTTCTAATTTATTACAAAATTTTAAACTCTAAGGATTTTTCATGTCTAAAAAAGACGACAAGTCGAGCGTGACTAAACGTACCCTGTATTACTACTGGCAAGCCACCAAAAAGCACTGGCTGCTAGCTGGTATTCTAATTATTACTACGCCTATCCAAATATTCTTAATGAGCTATGCTGGGCCATTTATTATTGCGCAAATATTAAACAAGTTAACTACTACGGCTATCGCCGCCAACCAAGTTTTTTCGATTTTTGGTTCTTATATTTTACTGGCGATACTAGCAATTGTAGCTGGCCGAGCGATATCTCAACTGTTAAATTATGCTGACTGGAAACTCGAGATACAAGTTGAGTATGAACTTGGGAATCAAACATTTGACGCTTTGGCAAACCAATCGATGCATTTTCACAATGATCGTTTTAGTGGTTCACTAGTTAGCCAGACTAGCCAATTTATCGGCGCCTACGAACGATTAGTGGATATTCTGACTTATAATTTGCTACCAATTGTCTGCTCCATAGTTTTTATTACCGTGATTTTATGGCCAATTGTACCGTTATATGTTGTGATCCTGTTGATGTTAGTTCTAGCCTATACCGTTATATCTTTTCTTAGTTTTAAAAAAATTGCGCCACTTAATAAGAATTCAGCAGCGATGTATTCAAAACGAAGCGGTCAGTTATCAGACAGTGTGTCCAATATCGAGGCTGTCAAAAGCTATGGTCATGAAAAATTTGAAAGACGTTTATTCGATAAAGCCAGCATCGATGTCCAACAAGCCGATGCCAAACTTATGAAGGCCTCGATCACGCGTGATTCGTTATTTAGCATTGTGATTGTGGGGATGATAGCACTAGTTATTATTTTTGTCACCGGTGGTCATGCCTGGTTTGGTATTGGCATTGGTACGTTGGTGATGATCTTTACCTACACCCAACAAATGACCGGCCAATTGTGGTCAATCAATAGCATCTTTCGCGGGGTGAACCGTTCGTTTGGCGACGCCGTAGAAATGACAAAAATTTTAGATGAACCGCAACTGGTACACGACGCCAAAGACGCCAAGCCAATAAAGATTAAAAAAGGTGATATTAATTTCAACCATATCGTTTTTTGGCATCCCGACGCTAAAAAATCCGATAAAGTTTTTGATGATTTTACATTGCATATTCCAGCCGGCCAACGGGTTGGTTTGGTCGGCCGCAGTGGTTCGGGCAAAACCACACTTACAAAGATATTACTCCGCTTTGCCGACGTGCAAAGCGGAGATATCCTGATCGACGGACAGGATATCTCGCGCGTTACGCAAATTAGTCTGCGCCAAAATATCGCTTATGTGCCACAAGAACCGTTGCTGTTTCACCGTTCGATTTTTGACAACATTGCCTACGGCCGGCCTAATGCTACACGCGACGAGGTTATAAATGCCGCCAAGCAGGCCAATGCGCTGGAATTTATTAAGGATTTGCCGCAAGGTTTTAGCACCCTAGTTGGCGAGCGCGGTGTTAAACTTTCCGGCGGCCAGCGCCAGCGTATCGCCATAGCTCGCGCTATATTAAAAGACGCCCCAATTTTGGTGTTAGACGAAGCCACTAGTGCGCTCGATAGCGAAAGCGAAAAATTGATTCAAGACGCATTACAAACGTTGATGAAAGGCCGCACTAGCATTGTGGTGGCACACCGCTTAAGCACTGTCGCTGGATTAGATCGTATTATCGTGCTAAAAAACGGCAAAATTGTTGAAGATGGCACGCATACCAAACTAGCTAAAGGCAAAGGCGAATACGCCAAATTATGGAATCGCCAAAGCGGCGGCTTTATCGAGCGTTAACCTCCAAAAACAAGCATCGAACTGCCACAAGACAGTCTTGTGGCAGTTTATGCATCTCTGGTAGACACTTGCCACAAGACTGTCTTGTGGCAATATGAGTTGTCATGTTAAAATTTGTTTATGGCTATTAGCAGTATTTCTAAGCAATATAAACAGTACTCACCTGATAGTTATTACCATATATATTCAAGGGGTGTTAATAAAGCTCCAATTTTTACATGCGATAAAGATTATGCGATATTTTTTGGACTTCTAAAGAGATACTTATCAAAACAACCCGCCACCAATAATAAAAGCAGAACATACCCCCACTATTATGGCCAACTGGAACTTCTAGCCTATGCATTAATGCCAAATCACTTTCATTTGTTGGTTTATCAGGCCGAGCAACGGACTATCGAGGAATTTATGCGATCATTGCTTACTAGCTACAGTAAATATTTTAACCGCGAGTACAAACGTGTTGGACCAGTGTTTCAAAGCCGTTACCTAGCAAAATTAATAGTCAATGAAGCCCAGCTTTACCATATTTCGCGTTACATACACCTTAACCCGATTAATTGGCGTGGTACACCGACAACTAGCTTAGATTTTTACACCGGCAAGCGCCAGGCCGATTGGATTAAGCCTAAAAGGATACTTGACCTTTTTAAAAATACTGAGACATATATAAAATTTTTAGAAGAATACATCGATGACGAAGAAGACCCTCTGGATATCAAGATAGATAATTAGACTCACCAGCCAACGACACGCAAACAAGACAGTCTTGTTTGCGCATGTCTACGTAGCATAATATATCAACTATATTATAATCTATATTAAGCTGTTTTCATTTTAGCAAAAACCACTAACCCAATGCCAGCAGCTGTGACTATAACTCCAATAATACCAAGCAATGATAGATGTTCCTTAAATAGGAATACTCCAGCCACTGCACTTAATACCACTACAATTCCATAGATCAATGGCAATACGAATGCTACATTATCACCGCCATTAGAAGCAAAAGCCCTCATTAAAATTAACGCGAAAATAGCAATTATGACACCGGCCAATATTGAATAAACTATACCGGCTACAGTAGTTTTACCACCACTTTTGACTTTAGAAACAAAATAGATGATCAGAGGTAACACTGCACCAAGGCCATTATATATAAAAGCTGATAATCCATCGCCGATTTTACCTGTGGCCTGGGCAACAAATAAATCAAATAACGTATAGAGGATTCCGGCTATAATCGCTAGCGCTAGGGTCACTATCATTCAGGTAGTATACCCCCCCCCCATGTCAGAAAATCAAGTTATTCTTTAGGCTCTTCGTCTGGTTTTTCTTCAGATTCGGTTTCGGCTGGCTTATCAGCAGTGGTTTCGGTTGGGGCGGCTTCGGCAGTCGCTTCGGCTTCAGCTTCTTTTTCGGCGGCTTCTTGCGCTTCGGCTTTGGCGGCCTGTTCGGCTGGGTCGTAAACATTTACAATGGTGGCGCTTAAGTCGATGTCTGGGTTAGCAAATTCGACACCAGCTGGTAATTTAAGATCACTCAACGTAATCTTATCTTCAAGTGTTGTAAGACCTACAACATCTACTTCTATGGCTTCTGGCAAGTCAGCTGGCTTAGCTTTAATTTCAACGCCATCTAGTACTTGTGCTATGCCCAAACCTGCTTTTTCGGCTTCGCTTTCGCCCATGCCAACTAGCCTAATTGGCGCCGACGTCTCGATAGCTTCACTAGCCTTAATCGCTAAAAACTCTATATTGATTAAGCGGCGCTTTACAGGGTCGATATCGATATTCTTAACCATTGCTAGCTGCTTTTTACCATCAATATCTAGTTCGACTGGCGTATGCTTACCAGCTATTTTAATTACCTTTTCGATTGGATTATAGTCTGATTGCACCAAAATCGGGTCGCTACCAGCGCCATATAATACGCCGGGCACTATGCCTTGTTTACGTAAAACTTTTACTTTTTTACCTTTTGCTTCGCGTTTTTGCAACTTTAAACTAGTCTCGCTCATGAATTCTCCTGTCGTTTCTTTATTATATTGTAACACAAATCGATTATTCCCAATATTGCCCCCCCCCATTGATGTATAATGTTAAGCATAAACTTAAATAAGGATCTTCATGGAACCACAACAAACACCACCAATTTATCAACCACCAACAACGACAGCCACACCGCCACCAGTCTATCAGCCGCAACCACAACAACCAATCCAACAACAATCAGGAAGTAATGTTTTAGCGATACTTGGTTTTATCTTTGCTTTCTTGATGCCGTTGATCGGCCTAATTTTATCAATTATTGGGTTGGTAAAATCCAAACAAAAAACAGGCAAAGGTAAGGGCTTAGCAATCGCTGGTATAATTATTTCGATCGTTTGGGGAATAATTGTGTGTGTACTGAGTATATTTGTTTTTGCTAGTTTGATTCTAAATGCCAGTAGTCCCATACCATCCAAATTTGTAGACAGCTTAGGTCGGCAAGACTATGCAGCTGCGTATGATTTGTTTTATGACAACATGGGATACGCGTCGGTCAAGGATTTCCAAACTAGTTTTGAAAATTCTAATGTAAAAATTGATTCCAGTTGCGAATATCATGCAACCAATGTTCAAATTTCTGGTGAAAACACTGACACAAGCGGTACAATCAAATGTAGTGACAGATCTTATAACGCGTCTTTTCATATATACGATGACAAGATCACAAAGTTTAATATTGGTGGGTAAATAGGGCATCATAGATAATCAACCAGCGGTATTTCTACAAAATTTGCTTTAAGTATTGTCCGGTGTAACTGTTTGGGTTTTTGGCAACTTGCTCTGGTGTGCCTTCGGCAATTATCGTACCGCCGTGCAATCCACCCTCTGGGCCAAGATCAATTATATGATCGGCACATTTTATAACGTTTAGGTTGTGTTCAATGATGATCATACTGTTACCACCCTCCACCAACTGATGCAGAATCTTTAACAATCGTTTAACATCATCGGTGTGCAAACCAGTAGTTGGTTCATCCAAAATATATAATGTACGTCCAGTGCTGCGGCGCGATAGCTCAGTGGCTAGCTTGATCCGCTGGGCTTCACCACCACTAAAAGTCGTGGCTGGTTGGCCAAGTGTAATGTAGCCTAGACCTACCTCTACCAGTGTATTTAATTTGTTAGCGACAGCCGGAATATTGGCAAAAAACTCAGCGGCTTGTTCCACTGTCATTTTTAGCACGTCACTAATAGTTTTGCCTTTATATTTGATTTCTAACGCTTCGCGATTGTAGCGTTTACCATGACAAACATCACAAGTGACATAAACATCCGGCAAAAAATGCATTTCAATTTTGATTACCCCTTCGCCCTGGCAGTTTTCGCAGCGACCGCCACGCACGTTAAAACTAAACCGACCAGATTTATAACCGCGCACTTGGGCTTCGGGCAAATTAGCGTATAACTCGCGAATCGGCGTAAATACCCCAGTGTAAGTTGCTGGGTTACTCCGCGGTGTACGGCCAATTGGGCTTTGATCAATCACAATCACTTTATCTAGCTGTTCAATACCATCAATTCGTTTGTGTGCACCTGGCACAGTTTGGGCACGATGCAATCTGGCCGAAAGTTCACGCGCCAAAATGTCGTTTACCAATGTAGATTTACCACTGCCCGACACACCACTCACTACTGTTAAAACGCCAAGCGGAAAAGTAACATCAATATTTTTTAAGTTATTTTCACGAGCTCCAATCACCTGCAAATTGTGATCTTTCACCACTTTGCGACGTGTTTTAGGCGTGTCAATCTTTTTGATGCCACATAAATATTGCCCGGTAATACTATCTTTGTTTTTAGCAACTTGCGCTGGTGTGCCATAAGCTACAATTTCGCCACCATGAATACCAGCACCCGGGCCAACATCAATTAAATAATCACTCTTGGCAATCGTATCTTCGTCATGTTCGACTACCAAAATGGTGTTTTTAAGATCACGCAGTTCTTTAAGTGTGGCGATCAAGCGATCGTTATCACGCTGGTGCAGGCCGATGCTGGGCTCGTCTAGCACATACAATACACCAGTTAATCCACTCCCAATCTGGGTCGCCAAACGAATCCGCTGGGCTTCACCACCACTTAAAGTATTAGCCGCCCGACCTAGTTCTAGGTAATTTAAACCAACATTTTTCATAAAGTTAATTCTGGCTTTAATTTCTTTAATAATCTGCGCCGCAATAAATTGTTCTTGAGCGGTCAGTTTTAGTTTGTTTTCGAATAGATCTAACGCACCATCAACATCCAAATCGGTCATATCCATAATATTCAGGCCATGAATAGTAACGGCCAGCACCACTGGTTTTAGCCTAGCGCCATGGCAAGTAGCACATTCACGTTCACGCATAAAACGCTCAATATCTCGGCGCATAAAATCGCTGTCAGTTTCTTTATGACGACGTTCTAAATTAGGAATTACACCCTCGTAAGTAGTTTCGTATTCTTGCCCGTTACCCAGGCGAATTTCATATTTTTGCTCACCCGTACCATATAAAATCATTTCAATCGCTTTTTTAGATAGATCTTTAACCGGTACTTGCAAACTAAAATTGTGCGCACTTGCGACCGCGCTCAGTCGCTTAATGTACCAAGCATCGCTGCCCACTCGGTTGAATGGCCGTATGGCACCTTCCATAATCGTTAAATTCGGGTTTAAAACTAAATCGGGATCAACTTCTAGCCGAATACCAAGACCAGTGCAAGTTGGGCAAGCCCCTTGCGGCGCATTAAAGCTAAACAGCCGTGGTTCTAACTCTGGTATAACTTCATCTGGATGATTCCGACAGGCATAACGCTGGCTGTAAGTTAACACTTCGTCGCCCTTAAATTTAGTATTACCCAACGCCACGCTACTGTCTTTTACCAGTAATACTTCTACCATACCGCCACCAATATCAAGCGCCTGTTCGACTGATTGGCTCAGGCGACTTTCGGATTCGGGGTTCAAAATTAAGCGATCTACCACTAGTTCGATGGTGTGCTTTTTTTGCTTTTCCAGTTCTGGGAACTCATCTAGGGCGTACACAATACCATCCACTCTAGCCCTAGCAAACCCTTTATTTAGGTACTGCTGAGGTACATGGGCAAATTCACCTTTTTTGGCATTTACTAGCGGTGCTAGAATCATAATTTTACTACCACTTTGCAGCTTTAATATCTCATCTATGATATTTTGTACCGTACGTTTTTGGACTGGTTCGCCACAAATTGGACAATGCGGTACACCAATTCGAGCAAAAAGCAAGCGTAAATAGTCATAAACCTCGGTTACCGTCGCAACAGTACTGCGCGGATTACGACTAGTTGATTTTTGATCGATACTAATAGCAGGGCTTAAACCGGTAATCATATCAACGTCCGGTTTATCCATAATCCCCAAAAACTGCCGCGCGTAACTGCTTAGCGATTCTACATAGCGGCGCTGGCCCTCGGCATAAATCGTATCGAACGCCAAACTAGACTTGCCCGAACCGGAAAGCCCGGTAATCACCACAAACTTATCGCGTGGAATTTTAACGTCCACGTTCTTTAAATTGTGCTCGCGCGCCCCTTTAATTTCAATATAATCAGCCATAAATCCCATACATTCTACACTACTACGCGATCTTTTTCAAGATGTAAAAAGAAACGAGGGTAAGAATCCGTTGGATTCTTACCCTCTTGTAGCTACAAGATACAATGTTTGGTTAAATCTCTCATTACTATTGCAAGCACATCGTCTTTGGATTGCTCAGCATCCACTAACTTAATCGTTGGGGGCGGATAAACAAAATCGTTTAACACTTTTATCGCTTCGTGATAACCCTGGTAGATCAAATCATGTGACTCGCGTAATTCCAGATCAATCCGATTCATGTCAGCCGGATTGCATTGTCCTTTACGTGCTAGGCTAGCGTCTACTGGCATATCTAATACATAGATTAGATTTGGTAATGGGACGTACCCTCCAAGCGACATTATTGATCCATCAAGCGATGTATTATCAACTCTTGGGAATCCAGATAAGCTATAGCCTAATTTTAGAAAGAATCGATGAAAGAATATTGCGTGATCCCATAAAACTCGCGCAACGCCACTATCACCGCGTTTGCCCTGATAAGCCATAGAGCTTAACATACAGCGATCGCTGATAACATTAATACCAGCTTCTAATTTTGGTAAAACAACATCATACATATGAGCCGTTCGAGTTGCCATAACTAGCAATTCCTCTGTTATCGGATCCATCGCAGGTAAGTTTTTATCAAGAACAACATTCCTAACAGCTTCTGCCACTGGACTGCCAATACCGCCGATTTCCCTAGTAAAATAAAATTTATCACTAGGTAGTCGTTTTTTCAGTCCCTCTACTAGTGTCGTTTTTCCAACACCTTCGCCGGTACCTTCAATACTTATAAAAACAGCGCGTTTTGTGTTAACTGCCATTTTATATCACCCTCTCTCAATGTGCACACTTGTAGCTAATTAGATTAAATCACCTACCGGCCGAAAGCCCAAGCATAAGCTAATTTGGGCGGTAGTAGGCTATCGCCGCATCGGCATATTCGCGATGGTCAAAAAGTGTAACATTCGGTAAAATTGGCGTTTCTAGGCCTTTAGAGTAGCTTAGAATCAATATCCCGCCTTCTTTTAATAAACTAGTCAACTTTTCAACAACTTTTAGCTGTGGGTCAAAATATGGCGGATCAACGAAAATAATATCAAACTTATCATCAGTGGTACGACTGTTTAACCACCCTTGTAACCGCGCTCGTACCAGTGTAACTTTATCACCCACCCCTAAGGATTCAATGTTCTCGGTAATAATTTTCTGGGCGGTGCGATCTTTTTCTATCATAATAACACTGGCTGCTCCCCTAGAAACTGCTTCAAAGCCTAATGCCCCAGTACCAGCAAAAGCGTCCAATATTGTTGCCCCTGGTAACCAATCACCAATTTTATTAAAAATCGCTACCCGAATACGCTCACCCATAGGGTGGGTACGCCGATTGCCGGGGGTTTTAACTTTTTGCCGCTGTAACGTGCCACCAGTTATTCGCAGGTACATGCTATTTCTCTACTCTGTAAATCGCTGCCAGCCACCCCAGTGTAACGTAGCGAGCCATTTCTGGTATCAAAATCCGGCGAGTTTGGCTGGCTAGGTCGTTAGTCCAACCCTTTTTCATATAAATGTCATACATTTTTAAGTCGTTGATTTTATTGACGCCTTCGTTGAACACCTCTAAATACTTGCCTGCTTTAACCTCTTCTAGTTCACGCGGGGTTATTTTTACCATCAGTTGTTTGGGTGTAACTGGTGAAATTATCACAGCCACCCCTAATTCATACAATAAATGACTGATCATGACCCCTTTAGGACCGATGTAATGCCAATTGTTGCGAATAAACGAAGTTGGGTTTGAACCTGGTAAAATCCATTTTTTATAAATTTTATCGATATGCTCGATATCGCGGTCATCAAGATGTTTTAATTCTTCTTTTAGCGGGTAGTGATGCGCCGGCGTTAAGCCATCTACCACCATATGCGCCAGCCAGGCAGCTTCGTAGCTAGCCCGAACACGATCTTGATGCTTTAGCGCCTCTGTTAAATTGTACATGTAATCTGTAACATGCTGGACTAATTTACCGTCGTTCGCCCCCGGGATTAGTATATCGTTTGGTTCATCGACCCCTGGATTTTTAGTTTTTAGACCATCGGGTCCATTTAGACCTTCGAAATGTAAAATTTCTAAAATTGTTGGAAAATCTACCCCAGTGTTTAACAGTGGTACTAGCATACGTCGGGCAGCACGGTCAATCTTTTGATGTGTGCCAATGACCCTATCGGGACCTTTAGTTTGTGTAATTCGTGAATACATAGTGATCCTGCTTAGCAGATGCTTGCCATGCTTAATTTTCGCCCTCCAAACCGACCGTTTTTCTCTGGATTTTTCCATTTTTTCTTGGAATCAGCCATGAAAAAATGGAAGAATCGCAGTGAAAAGCCGATTGCCCAAAATTAAGCATGGCAAACGTCTACTAAGCTGTTAATTTAATGTTGTTAAGCGCTGATATTTTTGGACTTTATCAGCTAACTCCTTATAGTCTAACAGATTTCTGCCATTTGTCACGAATTTCTTGGCCGCCCGGCTGGCAGTGGCCAATAATTTGGTATCTGTTAGGGTGGCGACCCTTAAATCTAGCGCCCCATGTTGCAATTTACCATAGATTTCGCCTGGGCCGCGTAATTCTAAATCTTTTTGCGCCAAGTAAAAACCATCGTTGGATTTGACAATTTCTTGCAATCTAGCGGTTGGTTTAGCGCTAGTGCTGGTGATTAAATAACAATAACTCTGGTAAGTGCTACGCCCCACCCGGCCGCGAATCTGGTGCAACTGGGCTAAGCCGAACCGATCAGCGTCGCGAATCACCATCACCGTGGCATTTGGTACGTCAACTCCAACTTCGATAACAGTAGTGCTAACCAATAAATCAAGCTTTTTAGCAAGAAAATCATTCAAGACGGTGTTTTTATCGTCTGCGGTCATTCGGCCGTGCAGTAGGCCTATTTTATAGCCTTTAAAGACCGTTTTTAAGTGCTGGTACTCTTGCGTGACGCTTTTTAGTAGTTGTTCACCATTTTCATCAATTAAACTGCAAATATAATAAGCTTGTCGCCCCTGTTGCAGCTGCTCTTCAACCTTTTTGTATAAACTATCAACCGAGTTTGGTGAAATAATTTCGGTTTTAATCGGTTTGCGCCCCTGTGGCAGTTCGTTCAAGGTAGAAATATCCAGTTCGCCGAATACCGTTAATTGCAACGACCGTGGTATCGGCGTGGCCGTCATGCTTAACAGATGTGGCATTACTTTGCCCTTACCTAGCAGTTTTAGCCGCTGGTTCACCCCGAACCGGTGTTGTTCATCGATCACCACAAAACCCAAGTTTTTATACTGTACTTTCTCGGCAATTAAAGCATGTGTACCAACAATAATATCAACCTGCCCGGCCGCAATTTTAGCCTGCAGCTTAGTTTTGTTTTTACTACCACTAGTGAGCAATGCCACGGTAACACCAAAAACTTTCAGTAAATTATTGAGGGTTTCGGCATGCTGAGCGGCTAAAATTTCCGTTGGTGCCATAATAGCCGTTTGCAAACCGGCTTTAGCGGCTTGGTAGGCCGCTAGCCCGGCCACCACGGTTTTACCGCTGCCGACATCGCCCTGCAACAGGCGATTCATTGGGGTAGATTTTTCGAAATCTTGAATAATTTCCCAAGCAGCCAGGCGCTGGCTATCGGTTAGTTTAAATGGCAGTTTAACCACAAACTCGCGCACCGATTTTTGATCGAACGGGATCTGTTTACTACGCAGTTTTTTGTTAGCATCCTTATTTAGCACACTAGCCAAAACCAGTTCAAACACTTCTTCGTAAGCTAGCCGATGAGTAGCGGTTTTTATATCTTGTTGACTATCTGGAAAGTGAATTTTATACAGCGCCTGAGCCCTAGGCAGCAAACCGTCATCTTCTACCACCGAATCCGGTAGATTATCTGGCATAACCGCAATATAAGGTTTTAGGGCTTTGATCAGTTTACGGGTTACAGCTGGCTTAAGTTCGTGACTTGATTTGTAAATTGGTACAATTTTGTTGCCAGTTTTTTGATAATCGCTGGCAAGTTCGGCACTGGGATTCATTAACTGGTAACGGCCATAATTAAATTCAAATTCACCCGAAAAATAGTAATATTCGTTTGGTTTAAACTGACGAACGCGGTATGGTTGATTAAACCAAACGGCTCGCATTTTACCACTGTTATCGACTAAAGTGGCTTCGGCTAAACTTAGGCCGCGGCGTTTGCGGTGGCTTTCGATATTTTCTACTTTAGCGCGTACGACCACCCGACCAGGTTTAATACTGGCAATAGATTGCGTGACCGAAAAATCTTCATAAGTCCGTGGCAAAAAATATAATAAGTCTTTAACCGTATGCAAACCGGCTTTTGCCAAAATAGCGGCGGTTTTTTCGCCCACACCTTTTACAAAACTTAAATCCGTACTAGTGTCCATCAAACCTATTGTAGCGAACTATCTGCAAAATGCTACAATAGCTAAAATGAGAAGAGTGGAATTGCTGTTTGACACCATCCGGGCGCCATACGACATGGCACATATTATTCAAGTTGCGCAGTCAATTGACGCTATTGTTTACACGGCTGGCAAGAATTCGCTATCGTTTAACGCGCCGAAAGTGATAAATAGGATTAAATCATGGAAAATCAAAGATGGTTTTAAGGCGATTCATTATGACACTTTCGAAGAAGCCGTGGATGACCTGCACACCAAAGGCAAATATTTAATCGGCACGTCGGGCAAGGCAGATAAGATCTTCTACGATGTTAAATTGCCGCAAGATAAAGATGTGGTGATTGTTTTTGGCACCGAATCGTCTGGTTTGACATTTAAAAAGCAAAGAATGCTAGACCAAATGGTGAAATTACCGATGGATAAAAATAAAGTCGATTTTTTGACTTTGCCAGTGGCCGTTTCGGCCATAGCTTACGAACTACACCGGCAATATAGTTTAGCTAACAGCTAGTATGCCACGCAGTACATTGGCGGTATCTTGCCAGCGAGTCACGGCAATTGTGTCAATTCCCATGGCTTTTACGGGATAGTCATTACCGTCTCTATCTAACTTGTCGCCAATATATAAAATCTCGTCTTTTTTGTAACCAGTTTCAGCCATTAATTGTTTCATACCATAGGCTTTGTCGATATTCGGCAAAGTCACATCTATAGATGTGCCGCCACCGATTTTAATTTCTAGCCCCGGCAGTTCAGGCTTTATTATCTCGACAATTGCCTGGCGTTTTCTCATGTGTGAATCCCAAGCATGTTTATCTTGTGGTGTGGCCCATTGGCCAAGCGCCGAAAACGTAACTTGGCTACCGCGGTTTTCAATAATTTCGCCAGTCGGGTTCTTGCACCAAAAATCAAGCTTTTTCGCAGCCGTTTCTATAACTTTACTAATTTTGCTTACCTGTTCATCACTCAAGAAATGAGCATATTTACGTGCCCAATTGCCATTTTCATAACGCCAATACTGCGCGCCGCAAGTTGGCATTAAATGTAGTTTTTCCAGTTCTTTATCAGACGCCTTTTTCATCTGATCAGGCTCGTTTTTCTTCATTACTTCGTACGAACAACCCGAGATCACACAGACTTCATATTTATCTAACAGTTCAGTTAAAAGTTCAGCCATTTCCGGCTCGATTGGTAGCTTGGTGACATTTAACGTATCATCTTGATCGAAGGCAATTATTTTTTTGACCATAGTTAAATTTTAACATAGCTTGACAACCAACTGCTTTTCTACTACAGTTGCTGCAGTCGTTGTTAAGAGTTTTACAATGAAGTATTGTGTCTTCAATTTTGATATCCTAAGGAGTGATATTTATGGCTGGTTTTTATACCGTTACAATGCTACAAAGGTTGTTTCACAAGAATTTAGGCGAAGAAACCGGAACTATTGCTGGTCTAGTCGAAACGGCTTTTGACGGGCTCGCCACAGATTTCTATGGTGACTGGTTTCATGTTTTCCTACCAATTACGTGTGATCCTAACAAAAGAAGGTCAATAACAGATGACCTAGTGCTCAAGTTTCGCGCTGCCGAAAGGTTGAAAGAACTTGGCGTACAATGCGGCCCAGATAGACGATTGAACATTAGTTCGAAGACCATTGTTACGCCAGTGCAATTTCTATACCTCAACGCATTAACCGTTATGAAAAAAGCTGGCAATAATGGCCTGGCGGCTGCTATCGATCAGCAGTTCCCGGGTGGTTTGGAAAAATTTACCAGTGATAATTTCACTGAGTATGATGCACTAGAAGGCGCAGAACCCATATTAGAAGCTCTTAACCGCGCAAGTGCCGCTACATAGTAGCGGCACTTTAAATTGGTTTATAGTGAAGATTTATTGGGTATAGCTTGACTTATTAGGCTATGTGTGCTATACTGAAGACAGTAGCTGTTGCATAAGCACCAGCTAGGTTTGAAGTGTTGTTAAAATCGATTGGCTGCCAGTGGTAGCCAGAAAGAGGTGATCATATGTCTAATGGTCTTGCGCCTGATAAACTGGAATCCCCTGTATCTGTCAAGTTTCCTGAGTTTTCCGAAGTGTGCGAAAAGGCATGGGAAATGATCCTGCCAGCTGTTAAGAATGCTGCCCCCCCCCCAGAACGAAATTTTCAATCGTTGTGCTGGGAGTGTAGTCGTCTTAGGACCACGTGCTGATGTCAGAGAAGGTATATTGTTCTCTGCCGTTGTGGGTGGCGAAGAAGATGATTTAGAAAACTATGTTTGCTTTACCGCTGAAATCGACCCGAAAGCCAAAGACGCTGCCAAATACCGCGAATTGGCATTAGCCAAAGCATTTGTATCGCTCAAAACAGGTATGGCAAGTTCACTTGTCCAGACCCAATACCCCTATCTATACGATGCCGGGGATACTAAGTGGGGCGGCAGTACGATCATGCCTGGCGGCATTATCATCGGATTCAGCGGTGTACAAGCCGTCTTCGATGAAATGATCGCAGAGTGGATGGCCTCAGCTATCCGAGCAATCTACCGTGACATCATGACTTGCAAAGGCGGTATGATGGATCAGCCGAGTGGGTTTATCGTCGGATAAACGCCATATAAGCCTATAACAACGCTAAAAAGCGCCACATTTGTGGCGCTTTTTGCTATTTAGTTAACTCACCTTTTATTTTTAAACTACTCTTTTCATTTTCTTTAAGCCATTTGGCAAATTCCAGCACCCCCCCCTGAAGCCAACCGTATCAATAGCATTATCAAGCCAGGCTTGAGAGAACGATATTTCGCCATCTTTTATAAATTGTAGCCGGCTAGTTTCAACAGCGTCTTTTTTACATACTGACGTAAAATCGGCATAGCCAGCCTCATCGTAAATCTTAGCCTGCAAACAAGCTTCTAACTTATCAACCTGCTTGCAAAAACGTGCCTCGGTAGTTTTGTTAGCTTCAAACTCTGTATATATGTCCTCTATCTGTTGCGCCATGTTAAGCCCTGATAGAACTTTCTGAACAGCCACCAGCTCTTTAGCATGTTTATCTTCAACGCTAATGTCGTCAAACATCGTGATGTCACCAACCACAATCTCGCCTAGCTCGTGCACTGCTAACATTAAAACAACCCGGGTAAGGTCGACTCTTAGCTTTAGTTCGGAGCATAAAGCAATTGCTAACATTTGCGTGCCGTAAATGTGCTCGGCCACACTTTCCAGGCGCGGTGCCTTAATATCCCAAATTTGCCAGCCGGTACGAATGGTTGTTTTCAGTTTGTTCGCCAGGTTATAAAAACGTAAAACTGATTCAAAGTTGTCCATATTACTTCACTAATACGAATGAGTTTTTGCCTTTTTTGACTAAACTGACGTTTTTAATCTCGATATTATCGTGAACTTTAGCACCATTTACACTAATTGCACCAGATTCAAGTAATCTTCTAGCTTCGCCATTACTGCTAACCAGCCCGGCTTCTAATAGAATTTCGACGACAGTTAGACCACTTGCAACAGTTGGTATTTCACGCGCCAACAGATCAAGCTCGGTGGCAGACAGTTTATCTATTGCCTGGTCACCAAATAGCACTGTTGTAATATTAACAACGCTATCGGCTTTGGGCTGGCCATGGACAATCTTAGTCACTTCGTAAGCCAAAGCTTTTTGCGCTATGCGTGCCCCAGGGTTGGCTTGCTGTTGTTTTAGTAGTTGCTCAATCTGGGCTTCATCAAGTTCAGTATATACTTTAAGGTAACTTTCTACGCCTTCATCATCAACGTTTAGCCAGAACTGGTAAAAATTATAAGCACTGGTTTTAGCTTCGCTGAGCCAAATGGCGTTGCCTTCGGACTTGCCAAACTTATTACCATTGCTATCTAAGATCAGCGGGCAACTCCACACATCCACCTCTGTACTCTCAAGCCGTTTAATTAAGTGCATGCCACTAACGCAGTTGCCAAACTGATCAGCACCGCACAGTTGTAAATCAATGCCTTTAGTGCGGAACAGATGCAAAAAGTCGTACCCCTGGATTAAAGAGTATGAAAACTCAGCGTAAGAAATGCCGGAGCCATCGACGCCAATGCGAGCTTTGACAAATTCGCGATCCAGCAGCTGCGTCATGCTAAATTGCGTGCCAACTTCGTCCAGAAAATCAATATACTTAATATTTTTGAACCAATCATAGTTGTTGACTAAGGGTATATCCTGACCCATAATCTGCATATATTGAGTATGGATACCCTTAGCATTTTGATCAATTTGCTCTGGCGTCTGCTTAGTGCGTTCTTTATCCATCTTGGGATCGCCAATCCGACCAGTGGCGCCACCAACCAGCAATGTGGACTCGTAACCGTGTTTAATGAACACTTTACACATCATTAAAGCGGCTAGGTTACCGATTGTCATCGATTCTTGGCTGGGATCAACTCCGAGGTAAAATCTTCTTGACTTTTTATCTAAATCTGTTATATTGGCTACAGTGGTTTGAGCCTTAAAACCACGCCATATTAGTTCTTCAGAAAGTTTCATACAGCTAGTATAGCATGATATAATAAGGAGGTATTAAAAGGAGTTTTAAGTGGCTAAGAAAAAGACTTCCGCTAAGGCTAAAGGTTTAGGTTTATACGCTAACTTAACTAGTCGCGCTAAAACTAAAAAAACCGCTGAAGCCCGTAAAAAAGCGGAACATTTGGCTAAATTACCTAAAGATCCGGTAAAACGATTCTTTTACCGTTTGCGACCAAAATACTTAAAACAGTATTGGTTTAGCAAACGTGGCGCCAAAATGCTACTAAAAATTATTGCGAGCATGGTAATAGCCCTGGTTATTGCTTTTGCTGGTTTGTTTTTGCTATTTCGTAAAGATTTAGACGCAATTCGCCCTGGTGAATTAGCCAAACGTGTACAATCGACTGTCAACACTTACACCGACCGTAATGGTAAGATCCTGTGGGAAGACAAAGGTGATGGCAACTATAAACTAGTGGTTGATGGCAACGATATTTCTACTTACATGCGTCAGGCCACGGTAGCAATTGAAGATAAAGATTTTTATAAACACCACGGTGTTAGCTGGACAGGTCTGGCGCGATCGTTGCTAAATAACTTGCGCGGTGGCAGTACCCAAGGTGGTAGTACCCTAACCCAACAGCTAATTAAACAAGTTTATTTTTCGGATCAAGCTTCTAATAGAGGCCTAGGCGGTATTCCGCGTAAAATCAAAGAAATCATTTTATCACTAGAAATCGAACGGATGTACGACAAAGAACAAATTATTACCTTATATTTGAACGAATCGCCATATGGTGGTCGTCGTAATGGGGTAGAATCTGGCGCTCAGACTTATTTTGGTAAAAGTGCCAAAGATTTAACTCTGGCCGAATCAGCCTTACTGGCGGCTATACCGAATAATCCATCGGTCTACAACCCCTATAACATTGCCGGCAATGAACTATTAATAGAACGCCAACACAAGGTGTTAGACGACATGGTAACGAGTAAATTTATTACCAAAGCCCAGGCCGAAGAAGCCAAAAAAGTTAACATTTTGGATCAAATCAGACCCGAAAGCGACCAGTATAAAGATATGAAAGCGCCACATTTTGTGCAAGAAGTTAAACGTCAATTAGAAAAAGAACTAGGTGTAAAAACGGTTGGTGCTGGTGGTTTAACTATTAAAACCACGCTTGATTTAGATGCCCAGAATTATGCCGAACAAGCTATTTCGGATAACGTGTCATATATGTCCTATGCCAGGGCTGACAACACGGCTCTAGCGTCGATTGATGTCAAAACCGGGCAAGTCATTGCTATGGTGGGGAGTGTAAATTATGATGCGCCAGGTTTTGGCCAAACTAACGCTGCCACTAGCCTATTAGAACCAGGGTCGTCGATTAAACCAATCGCCGATTATTCAACGTTATTCAAACAACGCAGCGGTGTTAATTATGGTCCAGGGTCAATCCTGCGTGATGAGAATATCAACAGTATTTACTGTGCCGGGGCACCAGCTGGTTGTAGTGTGAGCAACTTTACCGGCAAATTCTATGGCGATATCACAATCCGTCAGGCGCTATCTAACTCACTTAATATTCCGGCTATTAAGGCTATGTATATAAGTGGCGTCGATGCCAGTATAAAAACTGCACACGATTTAGGTGACCTTTCGTACTGCACCGATAACAACGATGCCGGACTTTCGGCCGCGATTGGTGGTGGTTGCAGTGTGACCCCAGTTGAACACGCTAACGCTTACGCCTCGCTTGCCAGGGGTGGTAAGTACCTACCATTGGCTTACGTTTTAGAAGTTAAAAATAGTAACGGCGATGTTCTTAAAAAGTGGGAAGCCCCCAAAGCTAAACAAGCCATTGACCCACAAATTGCTTACATGTTAACCGATATTTTGCACGATCCAGTAGCTCGCGCTAGCTTGGTGTGGGGTTCGGCGTCATACGGTTTTGGTTTTGTAGTACCAGGTGTCTGGACGGCTACCAAATCTGGTACCACCGATAATGGCAGCGGCCACAGTAAAGATTTGTGGTTTATGTCGTATTCTACTTCTATCGCCACCGCTGTATGGGAAGGCAACCATGATGGTTCACCAATGTTGGGCGATGATAGCAACCACATTTATGGCCGTCACGTTATAAATGAGTACATGGAAAATGTTCATAAAAACGTTTACGCCAAACAGGGTAAATGGAAGTCAGGCGATGCCCCGACTATGCCGAGTGGCATTCAAAAATTAACTATCAATGGCAAGACCGATATCTGGCCAAGCTGGTATAACAAAAATAACACTGGCGTTACCCAGTCTAAAATGACCTTTGATACGATTAGCCGTAAAAAGGCTACTAGCTGTACACCACAAACTACCAGGATTGATATCGAAGTAACCAAAGTTACCGACCCGGTGACAAAGAAAGATACCTATGTGGCCGATGGTTACGATACAAAGAATGACGATGACGTGCACAAATGTAGCGACCGCATGCCAAACGCCACCGTTAGTTTTGCTAACGATACCTTTGCGGCTAGTACGCCAAATACTATTCAAATTAGTCTAATCGCTGGCACGTTTAGCTTGAAAGAATATTACGTGTCGGTAGATGGTACGGTTATTGCCAGTGGTGCGGCATCATCAAACGTCTTGAATGTGGCCTATACCTTTGCTAGCTCTAATCAAAAAGTAGCTGTGCGTTTGGTAGACACAGCTGGTTACGAAAATACCGTTACGGCTGTCAGCCCATAGAAAAAGCGCGAGCAAAACTCGCGCTTTTTAAATAGTTATAATATTTTTAGCGATTAGCTAGGCGGATTAGCTTTTCTTCGTCTGTTTCTTTGCGGTTAGGTTTGCGGCCATTTTTAGACCTGTTGTTCTTGGGTCGCGGGCTGGTTGCAGTTGGTTGGGGTTTATTGGTTGCACCGACTTTTTTGGCAAACATCATTTTACCAGCACTGGTTTGTAAATAGCGCACAAATTCTACTTCGACTTTCTGACCAATATCCTTGCCAGCATCTTCGACGACTACCATGGTACCATCGGGCAAATACCCGACCGCTTGGTGCGATTGCTCACCTGGTTGTACTAGTTCGATCTGTAACTTTTCGCCTGGCAAGAATTGCGAACGCAAACTTTGGGCTAAATCGTTAATATTTAGTACCCCTATACCAGCTGTAACTGCTACTTTGTTTAAATTAAAATCGTTAGTTAGAATTAAGCCATTATGCTTAATAGCTAGTGCCAGCAGGCGATTGTCTACACCTTCGGGCGTTTTTACATCGTCGCGAAAAATAGTAACTTTTACGTTATCTAGCTCTTGCAGTTTATTTATAACATCTAAGCCAAACCTTGCCCGGCTGCGTTTTTCGCTATCGTGACCATCGGCTAGCAGTTGCAATTCACCAATTACGCTACGGGGCACTACCAGTTCGTCACCAATAAACCCGGTTTGGGCGACTGCCACAATTCGGCCATCAATTAAACTAGAGGTGTCTACGAACACCTGGCGTTTGCCCCTGCCCCAAACTTTGTCATTATTTTTTAATACTAAAATGGTAGTTTGCACTAGTATGACTAGTAAAATTATGATGATTGTTTGTTCCATATTGTCCTTACTTATTTATATATTTTATGAGTGCGCTACGCAAGTCTGCAACTGGCAAGACAAATTTACCGATACCTTTGGCGGCAGTTTTAGGTGCAATAGCTGCCGTAAAACCAAGTTTTTTAGCTTCACTAATCCGCCGTTCGCTACTATGGGCTGACCTAATCTCGCCACCCAGACCCACTTCGCCAAATACGATTAAATGATCATCTAGTTTGCGACCACTAGCAGCCGAGGCGATTGCCATACAAACTGCTAAATCAGCGGCTGGATCTTGTAACTTTAGCCCGCCCACTACATTAACATAAATATCTTTGTCGGCCAAGTTTAATTTAGTCCGCTGCTGCAATACTGCTACTAATAAGTTAAGCCGATTTAAATCAAAACCGCTAGCGGTGCGCTTAGGGTAACCAAAACTGGTCGTATTTACTAGCGCTTGAATTTCGACCAAAATTGGCCGCGTACCCTCTATAGTGGCCAGCACAATCGAGCCATCGGTGTTTAAACGTTCGGCTAACAGCGCCTGCGACGGGTTTAAAACCGGTTTTAAACCTTCGTTATCCATTTCAAAAATAGCGATGTCGTTAGTCGAGCCAAAACGGTTTTTTACCGCGCGCAAAGTTTTAAAACCACCATAGCGATCGCCTTCAAAATTAAGCACCACATCTACCAAATGTTCTAGAACTTTTGGCCCCGCCAAAGTGCCATCTTTTGTGACATGCCCTACTATCATTACGGCTGTGTCGGACGATTTGGCAGCGCGAATTAGCACATTACCACTATTTGTAACCTGACTAACCGAACCGGGTGCGGACGAGACTTCTTCTAAACTTAAAGTTTGGATCGAATCAACAATCACTAATTTATACTGCTGCGAGCGAATAGTAGCGGCAATATCGTTAGCGCTGGTACTGCTAGCAAAGTTCAAATTTTCGCTGTGACTATTGGCTAAACGCTTAGCCCTAAGTTTTACTTGGGCGGCTGATTCTTCACCGCTAATATACAGCACTGGCGCATCTTTAGCTATGTTGCTGGCTAGTTGCAGCAAAATTGTGCTTTTACCAATGCCCGGCTGGCCGGCCAATAAGCTAACACTGGCCGGCAAAATGCCCCCACCTAAAACTTCGTCCAATTGGCTAAAACCGGTTTTAAACCGGGCTGATCGTTCGCTAGATTCAATGGAATTAATTGATTGAGTTTTAAGCTGCTTGCCACTTTTTACGCCCAAAGCTACAGCCGATTTACCGCTATCTTCCACCATTTGTTCTAGTAGTGTATTCCACTGCCCACATTCAGCGCACTTACCCGACCATTTAGAGTAACTCGCCCCACAATTGCTACAGACGAATTTAGTTTTTGCTTTTACCATAAAACTAGTATAGCACGCGGCTCAGTATGCACTTTCTACACGCATAGGAAAGCCGCCCATAAAGGGCGGCTCTTCATAAGAACCAAGATTCCAAGGGCTTAGAGCTTAGTCACTCCCCTGAAAGACGGCCGCGCGTAGTGGCGATCGACACCGTCAGACCAGTGCGGGTTGAAGCTCACCCAACGATAGTCGCGGTGAAAGTTTGGTATGACGAGAGTGACTTGTCCACTATACACTTGGCGCAGGAGCAAGTTGGCTATTGATACTGTTATTTAAGCTCTGCAGGTTCAGCGACAATTTGTCGTATTGTGCCTTTTTTTCGTTGTAAGTATTAGTGTCGGCTTCGATTTGCTGACGCATGGTTTCTAACCGCCCAACTTCGGTCATTAAAGCCGCCCGTTCAGCGTCAAAAGCCGCCTGACTTGCAAAGGCTCCATTGTCGGCTCGAGTGTTAAAATCAGCTATTTCGCGGGTTAGTTCTTCGGCAGCATCATTATATTCGGTGGTTTGTGTATTGATGCTAGTCGCTAAATCATCTAACGTTTTGACCAATGTGTTAATCTGCGTCGTCAATTCGTTGAATTGACCGATGTAGGCAGCGCTCATCGCTACCACCCCAGCACGATTATTGAAGAATCTACGGTAGTAGTTTTCTAGACCGCTTGGTAAATCTTTGCACTCTGTGCCTAAAATTGAGTGTAGTTCATTGTCGCGATCAGCAGGTTCGTATTTATCGTAATATTCGCTAAATCGCGCTTTTAAATCTTCGGTACTACATTTGGTAAAAGCCTCTTCTACCCATTTGTTAACTTGTGATTTTTCGTTATTGCTTAACCGTACGTATGCAGCGTGCAACATTTCATGGGCTAAAGTCACTTCGCGAATGCCGTCTAATTCTTGATTCTTAACATCAAAAACATAAATGCGGTTATCGACAAAACAACCAATTATATTGCTGCTAGTTTCACTACCACGGCATTTATCATTAAAGGTGCTATCGCCAATTAATGCCGGTTGAGCGCTATATAAAATACGTTTACCCTGGTTTGTGAGGTCGATTCGATCGATCAACTTTTGCATGCCCTGCCCTGGCTGGAAAGTTTTTAAATAGTAAAAATCTAATAATGTGCGTGAATTTGCCATTAGCAGCATAACTAGCCCAATGGTTGCAATTGGCCAGATGATTTTCCACCAGTGATGTTTTTTAGCTGGTGGCTGACGGTAAGCCGTATTGTTTGGATAGGTTGGTTGGTTGTCATTCATTATCTAAGGTTAATTTTAGCTCATTTTTGTTTGAACTTACAGTTACAACCGTGCCTTTTTTGAACTTATCGGCTAAAATCTGTTCAGCAATTATGCGCTCTAATTTGGTTTCAATCGCTCGACGCAGCGGTCTAGCACCGTTTTTAGCATCAAAGCCGGCTGTGATAATTAAATTTTTAGCTGTCGGTTTTACAATCAAACCTAGGCCTTTTATAATTAATCGTTCTTTAAGTTCACCGATTAAATTATCAAATATCTTACCGATATCTTTTTTGGTTAAAGCGTTAAAAACAATTATGCCGTCAAATCGATTCAAAAGTTCTGGGCGCATTAATTTACTAAGTGCCCGCTTAGCAAATATTTCATTTTGTTCGTGCGTGGCGGTTAACTTTTTATCATCAGCCTTACTGGTAGTGGTAAAACCAAGCTCGGATTCTTTCATCATTTCGCTGGAACCCAAATTGCTAGTTAGTATGACAATCGTGTTGTTGAATTTAACTTTATTACCTTGGCCGTCAGTTAATATACCGTCTTCTAAAATCTGTAACAAAATATTGAATACATCGGGATGAGCTTTTTCGATTTCATCAAACAATACCACACTATATGGACGACGACGGATAGCTTCGGTTAATTTGCCACCATCGTCGTAGCCAACGTAACCAGCAGGTGCGCCAACTAAACGCGCCACATTGTGTTTTTCGCTAAATTCACTCATGTCAACTTTGATTAAAGCATCGTCGCCGCCAAACACTTCCCGAGCTAACACCCGAGCTAGTTCGGTCTTACCCACACCGGTTGGTCCCATAAATATAAAGCTACCAATTGGTTTTTTACTATCGGCAATACCGCTCCGTCCCCTTTTAATAGCTTGGGCAACCTGATCAATCGCGTCATCTTGGCCAATAATATATTTATTTAAATGCTGTTGTAAGTTTAACAACAGTTGCTTTTCACCAGCTTGGACTTTACTAACCGGGATATTGGTTCGCAACGAAATCGCAGTGGCCAGATCTTCCATTTCTAAAGTAATTTCTTTTTCGGGTTTGGTGGTCTTAATCTTTTTAACACTAGTTTCAATCTGGGCAATCCGGGTTTTATACAGGGCGGCTTTTTCGTAATCTTCTTGTGCCACTGCCGTGTCCATTCGTTCGTTAAGTTGTTTAAGTTCGGTCATGTACTTTTTTAACTTACCACCACTGGTAGAACCAGCCCGAATTTGAGCTAACGCGGCTGCTTCATCTAACACATCAATCACTTTATCTGGCAAAAATCGATCATAAATATAACGGTTGCTTAAAAAGATAGCATCACTCAAAATTTTGTCACTGATCTTTAACCCATGAAAATCTTCGTAATGTGGCCGGATGCCCTTTAAAATGCTAAGCGTCGTCGGCACGTCAGGCTCGCCAACAATCACTGTTTGCAAACGCCTGGCCAGCGCTTTATCTTTTTCGATATATTTACGATATTCATCGAAAGTGGTAGCGCCAATCAGCCGAATCTGGCCTTTAGCTAGGCTTGGTTTTAAGATGTTGGCAGCGTCCATGCTGCCTTCGGCCGAACCAGTACCATTAAGCAAATGCATTTCATCGACAAACAAAATTACATCAGGGTTGGCTACGGCTTCATCAACCAGTTTACTTAAACGTTCTTCAAATTCGCCACGGAACTTAGTACCAGCCACCATGTTAGCCAAATCGATCTGAATAATCCGTTTACCCAACAAGCCATCTGGCACGTCACTACTTACAATCCGTTGAGCCAGGCCTTCGACGATAGCTGTTTTGCCCACACCCGGTTCACCTATTAATACCGGGTTGCTTTTGGTGCGACGCGCTAGAATGGTCACGACGCGTTCGATTTCTAGGTTGCGACCAATCACAACATCTAACTGGCCATTTTCGGCTTTATTGGTCAAATCTATGCCAAACTGTTTCAAAAATCGCCCGGGTGATTTTTTACGAGTACCTTGATCACCAATTACTAAATTATAGGCCTGCGCTTGGTTGTCGAATAGTTTA
Source organism: Candidatus Saccharimonadota bacterium (assembly GCA_009778675.1). Classification (GTDB taxonomy): domain Bacteria; phylum Patescibacteriota; class Saccharimonadia; order Saccharimonadales; family Saccharimonadaceae; genus WRFU01. Next base: position 11,223 of record WRFU01000005.1, on the reverse strand, counting down.
TCAAGTTCAGCCGACACTTTTCGTAAATCAACATCTAAATCTACCAGCAAAATAGCTGCCCGAGAATTCTTTTGGTTAACCAAACTGTATAAAATGTGCTCGGTACCAATATGCGGCTGGTGAAATTCGTAGGCCATAGTATGAGCCATCCGGAGCGCTAACACCGCGGCTTCACTTAGGGTTTTAAAAGCGGCCTGGGTTTGCACCACCACTTTTGGGGTTTGATCCAGCGCTGCTTGGGCTTTGGTTAAAGTGATTTTGTTATCGGTTAATAATTTGGTAGCGGCTGAATTTTGTTGCGCTAAAATGCCCAATAATAAATGCTCGGTACCAATATAGTTACTGCCTAATTTACGCGAGAAAATGTCAGCTTGCTGCAAAGACGCTTTGGCGTCGTCGGTCATTTTATTTACCAAATCTGAAAAATCATCAAACATAATGCTATTATATGTTATTGTTAGCACTCACGTCAATAGAGTGCTAATTGAATGCATACTAATTAGGGGCGATCAAAAAATGATCGCCCCTACATACAGGTACCTGTAGCTCGCCTATGCCTATATAGGCCTCAATGGACCACCACAGTATGAACACTTTGGGTCCCTACATCCAATACTACGGATTATTGTCCGTTTTGGGGGTCTGGGGTCAAAACCCAGCTTGCGCGGCGTATGTCCAGGGTCTTCAACCCCTGGAATCTTTTTAGAGAATTGAGGACCACCTGGTCTGCGATCCGGATTCCCCAGACAGTACGTGCCATCGCATCGCACTACCATGCCAGGGCGTAACGTAGACTGTTTCATATCTCTTCTTCCTTCCTGTAAAACTGCAAGGACTAGGCGCGTAGCTACACAACGCACCCATACCTCCATTGTAGCACACTACTGCTGATATGTCAATAGTGCCTGACTTGTTCGTTTGGTATTTTACGTACTCGTTTGCTAGTTGCCTTACCATAGCTATTAACACGCACCAGCAGGATCTCATCAAATAGCATTTCGACCCTAGAAATACCCCTGTCGGTAAAATTAAATAGGTATTTACTTAAAGCTCTAATCGTATTGCCATGGCTGACAATAAGTACATTCTCACCACTTTTTAACTGTGGCAAAATAACTTTTTTATAAAATGGCACTACTCTCTCGTAGACGACACGCAAACTTTCACCCTTTGGAATAGGTGTATTAAAACCACGCCTTACAGCCTGGAACGCTGTATGGCCAATCTTTTTTTGCACCTCCCACTTATTCAGGCCAGTATAAATACCGTAATCACGCTCGTTTAGTGCTTTGGCCACAACAGGTTTTAAATCAGTTTGGCCTTGAGTTATTAGCAGAGTATTTAATGTTTCTTCGGTACGCACCAACGGTGATATATAAGCTTTATTAAAATGGATATCTTGCAGTAGCTCCCCCATCAATCCGGCATCTTTAATACCTTTTTTGGTTAGGCCAACATCAGTATGACCTGTCCATTTAGCTAGCTTGTTCCATTCAGATTCACCGTGTCGGACTAATACTAGCAGTCCAGACTTTTTGGAGATTTTCATGATACATTTATTGTACCTTGCTTGTTTATTTATGACCAGGTGTATGTATTAACTGGTACATATTATGTTTGTAAGCCTCGACGCCGGGTTGGTCAAAGGGGTTGACGCCCAATAAATAGCCACTTATCGCACAGGCAAATTCAAAGAAATAAATTAAATACCCTAAGTTAAATTCATCGAGTGCAGGTAGTTCTAGCACAATATTTGGCACACCGCCTTCGTTGTGTGCCCGCAGAGCACCCCGTCGAGCAGAGTCGTTAAGAAAAGCCACCGGCTGATTATCCAAAAAATTCAGCCCATCTAAATTATCGTCGACGGCTGGCACTAAAATTTCGACTGGTGAATTTTTAACACGAACGACTGTTTCGAATAGCTTACATTTACCATCTTGTAGGTATTGGCCTATCGAGTGTAAATCCGTGGTGAAAATAGCGTCGTTTGGTAGTAATCCCTTACCATCTTTACCCTCACTTTCGGCAAATAACTGCCCAAACCATTGCCCAAATTGTGCCAGGCTAGGTTCAAAATTAACTAGAATTTCAGTTATATACCCCTGGTTATACAACAAATTACGGTACACGGCATAGCGACTAGCGGGGTTATCGGGCAGTTTCATATCAGTTCTAGCTTTTGCCGCCCCAGCCATCAACTGACTGATATTTACATCAGCCACAGCAATTGGTAACAATCCTACCGCTGTTAGCACCGAGTACCTACCACCAATATTGTTTGGCACTACCAAAGTTTCATAACCATTTTTGTCGCTGATTGCTTTCAAGGCACCTTTTTTTGAATCAGTTGTGACATAAATACGTTTAGCCGCTTGGCTAACACCATACTTTTGTTCCATCATCTGTTTTAGCACCCGAAAGGCGACCGCCGGTTCTAAGGTGGTGCCAGATTTTGACACGACATTTAACGATACGTCTTTACCTTCGCATAACTTTAGCAAATTACTTAGATCAACCGAACTGAGGCTATTGCCAGCAAAATAGACATTCGGTGTATTTTTTGGTAAATCGTTGTATAAATTAGTTTTTAAAGCTTCTATAACCGCCCGTGCACCTAAATATGAACCGCCAACACCTATCACAATCAAGATATCACTGTCTGTTTGAATCTTTCTAGCTAGTTGTTTAATGCGGGCAAATTCCGTTTTGTCATAATTTTTAGGCAAATTTACCCAGCCTAAATAATCAGCCCCAGCCCCAGTGCCGTTTAGTAAAGCAGCGTGTGCCCGTATGACCTTTGGTTTAATCTTATCGATTTGTTGTTGGCTAATAAAGCCATCTAAATACTTGCCTATTAACTTCATATCAAACCTGGTACAGGTAAGAGGACTTGAACCTCCACGGGCATAAGCCCACTAGCACCTGAAGCTAGCGCGTCTACCAATTCCGCCATACCTGCTTGATTTAATCACATATGCGATTAAATCAATTTTACCATGAACAGTTATTTTTTAGCTGGTTTTTCAGTCTCTTCGTTCGATTCGACTTCTTCTATGGCCGAAAGCAAGCTATCTTCGACGTTTTTGCGCGGTTTGCTGACTGATTTTTTAACCAATTCAATATCTAGCTTATAGCCAGTTAATCGGCCAGCTAGACGCACATTTTGGCCGCTACGGCCAATGGCGATACTTTGTTGATCTTCTGTTACAAACACTTTGGCTTCGCTATCTTTACCAATTTCAACTTTTGCGATTTCGGCTGGGCTCAACGCTTCGCGGATGAATTCACTGGGGTTATCGCTCCAGGTTACAATATCGATTTTTTCACGATCACCAATTTCGTTCATGACCGCTTGCACCCGTACACCACGTCCGCCCACAAAGGTGCCGACCGGGTCAACACCTGGTACGTTGCTAATAACGGCGATTTTCGTTCTAAAGCCAGCTTCGCGGGCAATACTTTTGATTTCAACCGTGTCGTTTTCAATTTCTGGAACTTCTTGACGGAATAAATATTCCACAAATTCTGGCGCGCCGCGGCTCAAAATTAGCTGTGGCCCCTTTAGACCTTCACGGTCGATTTCTTTAATAAAAACCCTGGTTCTTGCCCCAACCGAATAATATTCACCCGGGATCTGCTCACTTTGCGGCATGATACCCGTGGCACGGCCTAAATCAACCTGCACGACGCGCGGCTCGACCCTAAGAATCGTGCCATTGACCACCTGCCCAACTTTGTCCGCATATGCCGCCAACATAATTTCTTTCTCAGCTTCTTTTAAGCGATGAATTACGACCTGTTTAGCGGTTTGGGCTGCTACACGACCGATGGTGGCAACTTTATGTTTTTCCTCTAGTACGTCATCAACTTTAGCGGTTTTTTTGATAGCTTTGGCGTCTTTTAGCGGGATTTCATTGGCCGGGTTATAGGCCACATCGTCTTCTACCACAGTATGCATGACGTAAACATCAGCTTCACCACTATTTACGTTGAGTTCAGCCCGAACATTTTGGTCCTTTTCACCGTTGTCGCGACGCCAAGCAGCTGCAATCGCAGCTTCAATAATTTCAAAGACTACATCTTCGGGTAAGTTCTTTTCTTCGGCAATGACCTTGATCATACTGACCATTTGTTTAATATCTAATGATTCCATATATTCCTTTCATTAAACTAAAACTTCCGACCTGCCGGCCGGAAAATGTACTAATCTTTATAATATTGGACTCAAGTTAAAATGTCAAGCTTTTTTAGCACCATTACGCTTTTTAACAGCTTCGAGCATATCTTCGTCAATCCGTAAATCCTCGCTAATATTATGTGCCATACGATCAATTAATCTTTCTTGCCGGGCAGCATCAATTTGCGATATGACTGCCATGATCATACCAGCCATACCTACACTAAAAGCAATAATTTCATAAGTAGTAGTGCCAGCGCTGTTTTCATCGGTAATTAGCAATATTACCCCAATAACCGCCAAAACAGTTAAGGCAGCCGTAATAACCCGTACAACAATACGCAGTTTCTTCATAAACTAATTTTACCACAAAAACTTAGGGCGGCCTTAAAAAGCCGCCCCAGCGTGTTTTCTTTGCTGAATCATTTAATTTTGCCGAGCAGTTGGTCGTACTGCTCGGACGTCAGATACACTGTGCAGCTGCTGATGCCCTGCTGTATAATCGGCGCCAAGCCTTTTTCTTTAAACAGCGTACTTTTGACAGTTACAGGGTCAGATGCAATGTCGGTGTAATATAATAACAAATTCCACCAACTTATACTGCCGCGCCGATGTTTGGTAGTAGTAGTTGATATCGCAGTGGCATATTGCTCTGTATTTAGCTTAATAACTACACCAGTATCGGCTTGGCTTGCAACTTTTTTAAAAGTAGTGTTAACCGTAGGTATATCCAACATATTTGTTGCATCACCATATTCAAAGCTAACCGGAAACATTGATGTTGGAGAAGTTTTACCCTCGATATTTCCACTACCACCGAACATGCCCAAATAAAATGTTCCATTGATATAACCTGAGCTGCCACCACTGCGCGCGCCAAGTATCAATGGGTATTTATTACCCGATGAGAAACCAAACTCTCTAGCAGCTTTTTGATATGTTACTGTATTATCACAACTCTCATCCCCAACCAATGAAGTAAGCACCAGCGCAACGCCGCAAGAAATGCCCCATGCAACTATTACACATACAATTGCCACAATAATGGCAGGTTTAGTATCCCAGTTTGCTTCAAACGCGCAACCTAACGCAAACAATGCGATAAATACAGCAATAACAAGACCTGCCACTAGCAAACCGTTAATTATCATATTCACCAACTCCTAACTGTAAACGTGCAAAGAAAACAGCTTAATCATACCCCCCCCCCTAATGAAAAACGCAAGCATAAGGGTATTGTATACGGGACGGCTTTCCAATGACGGACGTTGGAATTGGGTAAAATGTGGCGTTAGTACTTGACATATCAAAAGCAGTGTGCTACAATGGTAGTATATGGCCATGTTGACACATTAGGCCTAGGTTTGCTATACTAATAATACTTAAGCAAATTTCTTATTTTGCCTACCCCTATTTGGGCCAGGTCAGATAAATTAAAAACGGAGAATTATGAAAAATAATAGAGAAGAAGAAATTCGTAAGGCTAAATTATTGGCGTTACGCGAAAAAAGATTAAAAGATCTAAAAGCCCAAAAAGAAGAAAAAGCGGTAATTGATAAGCGCCGAGTAAACCTATCGGTTAGTACCCGTCGTGGTGAAATGATCCGGGCGCAGCGAATGACTAACGGCGATGTTAATGCCAAAGCCACACAGCATATTACAGGCGAGATACCGGTTAATAAATCAGTTTACAATGGTTATAACGGCCAACAGGTTACGCCCCAAATGCTAAAAGCCGCTCGGCCGACTAAAGGCGCGGTTCGTATTTTGCCAATTGGCGGCTACGGTGAATTTGGCATTGGTAACAATATGACAGCTATCGAATACGAAGATGAAATGATCATATTAGATATGGGCGCGCTATTCGCTAGTGATGATTACCCTGGTATTAACTATTTGACACCTAATATTAAATATATCGAACAAAATATCAACAAGGTTAAGGCGATTGCTTTTTCGCACGCGCACTTAGACCACATTATGGCTTGTAAACATTTGCTGCCGCGTTTTAACAATACTACGCCAATTTACGGCACTGGTTTTACCATTAATATGATTAAAAAACAGATGAGTGAACTAGACGACCAACCAGAAATGAATTACATAACCGTAGATCCGTTTAAGCATGAAATCATAAAAGTTAGCCAAAACTTATCAATTGAATTTGTGCATACTTTGCACTCGATCCCTGGCAATGCGTCAATAATTATTCGCACGCCTAGTGGTGTAATTGTTTTTATGGGTGATTGGCGCTTTGAAAATGATCCGGTTTATCCTAAATTTGACATGGAACGTTTAGTCGACATCAGCCAAAAAGAAGGTATTGGTGTGCTAATTAACGATTCAACCAATATTGATTCGCCCGGCACGCACCCACATAGCGAATTTACGATTGCCGAAAACGTTGGCAAAGTGCTTGATGATTTTCCATATGGTCGCGTAATTTTAAGTTGTTTTTCAAGCCAGATTTTACGTATTCAATTAGCATTAGAAGAAGCCCACAAACGTGGTCGCAAGGTTGCTTTTGCTGGTTATAGCATGATTACTAACCTAGAATCGGCTCTAAGGTCGCGTGATATTAAGATACCTAAAGATACCATTATAAAAATGGAAGATATCACAAAGTTGCCTGATGATCGCGTAATGATTATTTGTACTGGTAGCCAGGGTGAATTGAATGCCGTGCTGAACCGTATGGTTACGGGCGCACATCGTTTTATTAAAATTAAAGCGACTGACGTAGTGGTATTTTCGAGTAACCCTATCCCGGGCAATGAACCGCATGTGGTTGCGACGGTTGATGGACTTATGCGCGAAGGTTCAAGTGTGATTCAAAATGGTAAAACTCACATTCATGGTATTGGGCCATTGCACTTGTCTGGCCACGCTTATTTCGACGATCATGTAAAACTAGTTACAACTTTAAAGCCGCGTAATTATCTACCTAATCACGGCGAGTATTATATGTTAGAACACAATGCTGAAATGGCCGAAAACGTAGCTGGGATTCCACGCCAAAATATTTTGGTGTGTGACGATGGCGACGTGATAGAATTCTTGCCCGATAAACCAATCCGCAAAGCTGGTCGTATACCAGTTGGTTGCGAATTATACGACAACTCTGGTAACCAAGTGCACGACGCAGTAGTCAAAGACCGGCTACATATTTCGCAAGAAGGTATTTTTATGATCGTACTTACTATCAATAAAAAGACTGGCCGATTAGTAAAAACGCCAGATGTAGTAAGTCGTGCTTTTGTGTATCTTAACGACAGTGAAGAATTAATTGGTAAAATTCGCCATTATTTGCGGGCAAAAACCGATCGCATTAGTCCAGACGACAACGATCTTGCTACTCTAAAACAAGAGATTAAAGATGACGTGGCGCATATCTTGTTCGATAGCACCGGACACACGCCGATTGTTATCCCGGTTATAAATAGAGTTTAACCCAAAAGATATTTCGCGACTGCGTCTTTTTGTGATGCAATTAGCTTAATCCGGGCTTCAATTTCGGTAATGCCCATTGTAATAACCCGCGTTAAAACTGGATCATCTAACATAGGTGTGAACAATGCACGGTATTCTGCTAGCTGCTGCTTGGTTTTAAAATTACCAGCCACAAAACGCGGTATATAATCGTAAGATTGATCATTGCCAAATTGTTGTTCGACCCACGGCCAATTGTCACGCAGTAGTTGCCAAATTAAATCTCGCGCATAAGAATTACGCAGTAAATCAGCTATCCAGAACAATAAATCTTGTTTACGGATTGTTTTACCATCTTGCAGCACTCGTATCAGCTGACTAATCACCTGCTTGTTTCTGCTACCGCAAAGGGCAGATGATATGCTCGATCGTAGCTCCGTATTTTCCGTAGTTTTATAGATTTTTAGTAAACTGTTGATAAGTTGGGGCGATCCGTCGTGACGAACTTTGGTCCAAATATAATTAGGCCGTTGATTTTTATCTAGCTCTTCCAGGCTTTTGGCCTGATTAAATTTTTTGATAGCATCATTTATCGTCGCTTGGTCTTCGGCGCTTAGCCGTATAGCATAAATTAACACTCTTAGTTTTTCGTCTTCTTCGGGTTCGTTAGGCTGTTTGTCAAAACCAAGACGATTAAATTGCTGGGTAGTTAATGTATTTATGTACTGATCAAAGGCTAGGTCTTCGGGAGTATCTTTACTTATAAACACGCGTGCATCGCGTATCATAAGGCCGACTATGCTCCAAACCGCCTCTGTCTGATCATCGCTAAAATATTTTAGCAATTCCAGAATTTGTATGGTTTTCGTTTTGCCTGACTTGGCTAAAAGCGACTGCTCAATTAACAGCCCAAGATTATCAACCTGGCTGCTTTGATTAATACTACCTAAAATCTGACTAAATAAATCATCACTATAGCAAGTGATAAAATGTGACACTGCCCCATGGTTTAAGCGTATAGTTTGGTTAGCATCAGCAAACTGTTGCTGTCTGGTGGTCATTAGTTTGGGCAGATTATCACGAGCGCCAAGTGGGATTGGCCACAGTGATTTATCGGTGTCACCATCAACCATAAAGCGGCTTTGAGCCAGTTCTAGCTGTCCGTTTTCGTTTTTTACGTCAACAACCGGATAACCAGGCTGCGTGATCCAGGTATCCATAAATTGCTTAACGTCAAAATCGGTAAAGTTATTTAACATTGCCCACAAATCATCGCCAACTGTATTTTTGTAGGCAAATTTTTTAAAATACATTTTTAGCCCAGCTTTAAATTTATCTTCACCCATTAATTTTATTAACATATAGATTAGCCGTGCACCTTTGGCATAAACAATTGCACCATCAAACAGTGTGCCAATTTCATCAGGTGAACTAACATCTTGGTGCACAGCTTGCACGCCTGGCACGCAATCACGACGCAGCGCCGATACGACGTCGCCTGTTATAAAATCTTGCCATATATCCCAAGTAGGTTGTATATGATCAGCCGCCACATATTCAATAACGCTAGCAAAACTTTCATTCAGCCACAGGTCATCCCACCATTGCATAGTGACCAAATTACCAAACCATTGATGTGATAGTTCGTGCGTAATAACCGTTAAAACATACCGTCTAGTGCTAATAGAAGTTAATTTTTCGTCAACCAGCATAGCACTTTCACGATAAGTTACCAAACCCCAGTTTTCCATAGCACCAGCGTCAAAGTCTGGTAGAGCGACTTGATCACATTTTGGCAATGGGTATTTTGTGCCAAAATAGCTTTCGTAAAAATCTAAAGTTTGGCAAGCCACATTTAGCGCAAAATCTAAACTGCTTGGTGGTTGGGCTAAACTGCAGTAGGCATTAACTTGTATACCACGTTTGGACTGAGATGTTTTTTTATGGAATTTACCCACTATAAAAGCTAGCAAATACGTGCTCATGGGTGGAGTTTGTTCAAACTTAGAAATCTTACGACCTTGATCAATACATTCCTGGATCGTTGGCATGTTCGACAGTGCCATGTCGTCTACGCTTTCGTTAATAATAGTAAGCGTGAACATGGCTTTAGACGCTGGCTCATCAATACATGGCAAAGCTTCACGCGCATAGTGACTTTCAAATTGGGTGGTTATAATCTTTTCTATGTTTCCCTTATAATTATATTCCGACAAATAAGCGCCATATAGTTGTTTATGTAGTTCGAAATTATATGTGATAGAAAGATGGATCAAACCCTTTGGTACATGTAGCTGCAATTCGTCATTTTGCTGCGTAAACTCGACTGACTTATTTTGCACCGTAACACGTTCGATTTTCAAATTTTTAGCATGTAGTTTTATGTTGGTCGTTTTAGCTGTGCCCTCAATATTAACTACGCCAAAAGCCTTGGTTTTAGCTTTATTGAAAGTCAGTTCTAGCCGATATGACTTTGGTACAAAATATTTTATTAACCGTTCCACTTGCTTCATAAGTTTATATTGTATACGGTATTTATATGAGATTCAAATTACGACGACTAATAGTAGTGCTGGCGAGCCTAGCTACTGTTAGTGTTGTCGTTTTTATTAACCCAGCAAATTATCAATCCAGTACTCCTACCTACAAAAACCAAACAGTTCATACGTCCACCTTGGCACTAGATGTTTTAAATCAGTTAGAAGTCAAAGGTCGTGCGCCAAAAACTGGTTATGCGCGTGATCAATTTGGTAGCGGTTGGGGTGAAATTGGCGGTTGTGATACGCGTAATGTAATCTTAAAACGTGATCTAAAACAAGTGGTTCTAAAAGGCTGCTTAGTGATGAGCGGCTTGCTGCACGACCCATACACCAACAAAGAAATTTCACTGGTGCGTGGCCAAAACAGTAACGCTGTACAGATTGACCATGTGGTGGCACTTAGTAATGCCTGGGTTACTGGGGCTCAATATTTTACGGCGGCTTTACGAAAGCAATTAGCTAACGACCCACTCGAGTTACTAGCGGTTGATGGTGCAGCTAACCAACAAAAAAGTGACGGTGATGCCGCCACGTGGCTACCGTCCAACAAAGCCTTTCGCTGTACCTATGTTGCCCGTCAAGTTTCGGTAAAATATAAATATAAGTTGTGGGTTACGGCTAGCGAAAAAGATGCCATTGCCAAGATTTTGCAGGCCTGCCCCGATGAACCACTGCTTAAATAACAAATCTAAATAATACTTGAGGCAGATAAACCTGAAGCAGGCTATCAGAGCATATTGCCCCCAACCCCCTAAAGGGGGAATGCTCTGCTAACCTGCTTCAGGTTTATCCTGTAACAGCGGGCGGGGACAAACTGCTATAGCTCAATAAAGTCGTCTACCTTATAATCTGATCCCGAAACCGTGGCCGCGCATAACACGCAGTCTATATCTTGCAAGTTTTGAGCCTGCAAATAAATTCGGGCAGCAAATTCCATACGTTTATATTTAACTTTTGTGATAGCCGCTAGACCACCCCCACGTGAGCCATCGATGCAATATTTAACTTCGGAAAAATATAGCCGCTCATTTTTTTGGCTGATAATATCGATTTCGCAAAACTTCTTTTTCCAGTCCC
>WRFU01000004.1 GCA_009778675.1 Candidatus Saccharimonadota bacterium | reverse complement strand
GGTGTTAGAGTGTGTAGAGTGTACGGTACGCTTGGTGTGGCCGTGCTAAAGTCTACATTACTGTTGGCAGTATTCGCATTATTGGGGCTTAGAGTGGTAGGGATGTAGAGGGGGTAAACTAGGCTATCAGAGGCATCGGTGGGGCTAGGTATCACCGACGCATTCGACATATTGAGTATAAAAACGGAACCACTGGTAATAGAGACCTTATTCAAAATTGGATTTTGCCCTTCATTAGCACCGTCAGATTGATAATTTGTCGCTAAAATGTTAGATGAATAGACAAAACCACCAGAGATATTAACTAACCCACCAGATATACTATCGGCAATTACTGTGCCACCAGTGATATCAACCTCATTAAGTGTGAAACCGTAGCCAGCTCCAATATCATAACCTTGGATAGAATTAGATCCATCAGCATAAACAAACGCATTACCACTAATAACCACCTTGCCAGTGTTGCCAGCCCCAGGGTATGCTGAATCACAAAATGCGCATTCACCGGTGCCGATACCGGCGCCAAAACTATTATAACCAGCGCTAGGATTGCCAGGCAAAACAATAGCACTTACTCGTGCATTGTCTGTAATAGTTATGGTGCCTGCAAAATTATAACTATCCTGGCCACCACCACCAATACCACCAGACATACCGCTGGCATTAACTTGCACATTACCGCCAATCGTAATATTGCCAAACTGCGAAACACCACTGCCACCAATACCAGAATCACGACCCGATGAAGCATTGAGTACCCCACCATTACCACTAGTAATCATGATCGAGTTACCAGAGTCGACACCAATGCCAGCCGATGTACTACTACTAAACGTGTTGACTCCATTAACGGTTAAATCAACACCAGCGCCATTTTGTAATTGTAACGGAGAGTAAGCGCCCAATTGTGTTAGCGTGACTCCCTGCATATAAATATTTAGCGCGCCATCTGAATATGAAGTGCAGCCAGCTCCGTCAACCACTATATTATAATTGCCAGTACCAGCCAGCAAATTAATGCCCCAGCCGGGGTAACCATCACCTAACCAATAGCCAGCACCGTTATAAGAAGCGGCCGTGCCAGTTAGGCCAGAGATGTCAAAAAAATAGCAATCACCACCGGTATTATCACTGCCATTGTTTAGTGTAATGGTTATAGTACCAGTCTGAGTGTTAGGGATATCAATGAAGTCACTAGGGGCTGCATGGGCTAGCGGAGCTAAGCGGACTACAGCAAAGACTGCCAAAGCTATAATAGCTGGTAAACTAATCTGTAATAACTGCAATTTTTTTGGTAAACGCAAGAGTATCTGGTACTTTCTCTCGCAGGTTTTATTTTTAACTCCTGTTACTAATTATACAGTAGTACCCCCCCCCCTAATGCAAGTTTCGTGCAAGTTTTTAAGCTTTTTCTAAAGAAATCGTGATGTTTTGGCCATCAACCTGGGCTATTTCGTCATGGGCGAAGTTACCATCAGCTACTACTTCTGTGGCTAAAGTTTCGGCTGCTACTAATTGCTGCCATTCTTGGTTTAGTTTTACACTTAACGAGAGTTTTATACGATCATCAACATTTAGGCCAGCGTTTTTGCGGGTATTTTGGACAAAGCGGATTAGTTCGCGTACGAAGCCCTCTTGGCGTAATTCTTTAGTTAATGTCTTATTGACACTAACTGGCGATTTGGCGCTAAACTTTACAGTTTTCACATTCACCTCTTCGGCAATAATCTGTTCGTAAAAATCATCTAGTTTATCGCCACCATAAATCAATTGGCTGAGTGGTTGGCGAACTTTAATTTGACCAAAACTATCTTCGCGTTCCATCCTAAGTGCCAGGCCTTTTTCGATTATTTCACGCGCCCTAGTCATACTGTCTAGCACCGGCTGATCAACAGTAGTGTTAGTTGGCCAATCGAGCAGATGAACTGATTCCCCATCAGTCAAAAGTTGGTATAGTTCTTCGGCCAAAAATGGTGTAAACGGTGCAAGTAACACGGCCAGTTTTACCAGTACGTAATGTAGGGTACGGTAGGCCTGCGCTTTATCGGTATCGTCTTCGCTCTTCCAGAAACGGCGGCGGCTACGACGGACATACCAATTACTAGCGTCATCGATAAGCGGCACAATAGCGCTCATGGCATCTGGAATGTTGTAAACATCCATATAGTTTGTTAAGTGTTTTGTTAGCTGGTGAACACGGGAAATAATCCATTTATCTAGGGGCGATTGAACATCGGTTGGGTTAAGCGTAAATGATTTTTTATCGTCAAATTCCCAGCCATCCACCTGCGCGTACATGGTAAAGAAATCATACATATTCCACACCATGGCAAGTTTGCGGGCTATGTCGCCAACTTCTTTATCTTTTAGCGCAAAATCTTCGCCAGAAAGTAACGGGCTAGACAGCAACAGAAAACGTAGCGAATCGGCACTAAATTTGTCCATTAACTCGTTTGGATCGGTGTAATTACCAAACGATTTGCTCATTTTGCGGCCATCTTCACCAGCAATAGTGCCTGTTACGATGCAGTTTTTAAAGGCGTTTTTACCGAACAGCGCGGTATTTACGACATGCAAGTAGTAGAACCAAGCACGCACTTGCGGCGTGTATTCAGATATAAAATCGGCTGGGTAGTTAGCTTCGAACTTAGCTTTGTTTTCGAATGGATAGTGCTGCTGCGCAAATGGCATACTGCCACTTTCGAACCAACAATCTAGTACTTTATCGATGCGCTTAAAATGCTCTATTTTGTCATCTTGAACTTGTTTCAGGATCTTAGAGTCATTCCATGTTGGTTTACTATCCGCAAGTGTGAACTTAACACTATCCACCCACGGCCGGTGATAATCCTCTAGCTCTTTACCACTAAGTTCTTTCAGTTCGGCGTAGCTACCGACAACTTTGATAGTACCTTTATCCGACTTCCACACCGGCATAGCTGTCGCCCAAAAACGATCGCGGCTTAAATTCCAATCTGGTGCTTGCTGCACGTTTTTGGCAAACCGGCCATGTTTAATATGTTCTGGAAACCAATAAATATTTTCGTTTTGTTCTAATAATAGCGGCTTTTGCCCCTGTATATCAAAAAACCAGCTTGGGATAGCGCGGTACATAATGCGTTGACCACTCCTAGGGTTAAATGGATATTCATGTTGGATATATTCAACTTTCCACACAATGCCAGCTTTGTTTAGACCTTTGGCAATATCTTTATTGGCATCCCAAACTTCGAGCGGTTCATTCGCGTCGCGCCACGGCATAAATTTATATAACTGCTCTGCCACCTCTGGAAAATAATAGCCGTTGTCATCTAAAATATGCAACCGCGGTATGTTATTTTGTTGAGCCAGTTCAAAATCTTCTTCACCATAAATCGGCGCCAAGTGCACAATACCAGTGCCAGATTCGGCGCTAACATAATCAGCCGGCCAAACCTTATGCACATTCGCCCGCGCCGTGTCATCCTGAACTTGTTTTAGGATCCAATCCTTTTGGTCTAACATTAATGGTTCGTATCCTAGTCCGACCAAATCGCTACCCTTTACATCATCAAAAACCACTTCATAGTCGAGCGGCTGGTGCTTATCATCCACTAAAACCTTATCGATTAAATCTTTGGCAATAATGAGAATTTCATCATTCAGCTTTACTTCCCAATAACTCATATCAGAGTTTACGGCTAATGCTGTATTGCCCGGTAGAGTCCATGGCGTGGTTGTCCAGGCCAGCAAATAAGTATTTTCGTGCGTTTCCCACTCGTCATTATGATATTTCTGGCCGGGGATTAGTTTAAACTTAACGTATACGCTTGGGTCGGTGACAGTTTGGTAAGCGTCGTTGTCCATGGTTACTTCAGCTTTGCTAACTGGGGTAGCAAATTTAGTATCGTACATCAACACCCGTTCGCCTTCATAAATCAACCCTTTGTCGTACATAGTTTTGAAAGCCCACCAAACGCTTTCCATAAAATCTTTGTCCATGGTTTTATAGGCGCCTTTAAAATCAACCCAGCGACCAATACGATCTATATAACTTTCCCATAGCTCGCTGTTAGCCACCATGCTTTCGCGAGCCTTGGTAATGTAATCTTCCAGGCTAATTTTGGTGCCAATATCGCGCCGATCCACGATATTAAGCTGTTTTTCGACAAAGTTTTCAGCTGGCAAGCCATGGCAATCCCAACCCCAACGGCGTTCTACCCGCTTGCCTTTCATGGTTTGGTAGCGTGGCACACAGTCTTTAACAATACTGCTCAATAATGTGCCGTGGTGTGGTGCACCCGTTATAAATGGTGGGCCATCGTAAAATACAAAAGAATTATCGGCTGAGCGCTGTTGCACTGATTTTTCAAAAGTTTTGTTTTTCTTCCACGCATTAGCAATGTCTTTTTCGTATTCTATTGCTCTACGTCGTGTACCATATTTAAATTTCATTTTAACCAGTCACCTTTCAATTCCTTTATTACATCTAGTGGGTACAGTTCATTATTCTTTACTCGGTCGAGTAGTACATTCATCACTTTTAGCGGTAAGCGTAAATCATAATTATTTAATTCATCCAGCGAGACCCATTTAACATCTAATATTTCGTTTTTATCAAATTTTGGTTTACCCGATATTACTTCACCAATGAAATAGATAAGCAATGGCCAATAATTAGTTACACTAAAAACCGCCAATAAATTCTTGAGTTTAATATCATAGCCTGTTTCTTCTTTGGCTTCACGAATCGCCGCAGCCTGAATATGTTCGCCTTTTTCTAAATGGCCAGTTGGGACACACCATTGTTTATAACATTGTTCATGCTTACTATTTTGGGCTTCCTGAACCATTAAAATTTTGCCATCTTTAATTATGACTGTGCCGACAGCAATTTCCATTATAACTCCTTCTTGATTAAATCTAACAAATACGGAAACTTTGTGTAGCCAAATTCTGCGTTCAAGTGGCCTCCTCCTTGCACCAAGATCGGTTTCACGCCTAGTTTGCTAGCTAATTCTTTGGCTTGTATTGCTGACACGTACGGATCATCATCGCCACGTATCATCGTAATATGCCCAGCGGTTTTACGCACGTTTTGCCAGTCAAACGAATAATCCATAAACTCACGGTTGTGCGAATCAAAGAACTCATTGCCAGTGTCGCCCAGCCCGCCGCTTACAAAAAACGATGCCTTGACCGGTTCAGGGCGTGAATGACTTAAAACTTCGCACACCCAAACAGCGCCAAGTGAATGGCCAACTAAAATAGTATCTTTACCAAACATAAATGGAACTTGCTCTTGAGTGGCTTTGCACCACGAATTTACCGATTGATTCTCGGGTGTTGGTAGTTTTGGCACATACACTTCGTGGCCTAATTTTGTTAGCTCAGTTTTTAGCCATGGGAACCAATTACCTTCTGGCGATCCATCCGTACCGTGAAAAATTACAATTTTCATTCTGGTTCTCCTTCAATCTGCTTTAATATACCCCTAGATTCCAGATAATCTAAGAAAAATTCGCCATATTCTAACGATAGTTGGATCATTTGTTGCAACAACTCATCAATCGTGTCTGAGCCTTCAACGATGGCATCAATTTCTTCTTGCGGGATACCATAATCATTTTTATATTCCAAAGTAACACGAACTATTTCATCAAAAGTTGGCTCTGTTTCGTACACTTCTGGAGTTTGCTCTAATTCGCTGTGCTGCTCACTCATTTGATTCCTTTCTTAACACAAAAACCCGCCCTTATGTTGGAACCCGGGCGGGCGTTACCATCCAACTTCTGTTTTTCTTGTCATCCTGAACTTGTTTCAGGATCTAGAAAACTACAGCTCTTAATTAATCCTTAACGCAGATTCACGGCAGGTTCTACTTTTATAATGATTTCTTCCTGCGGCTTGTGGTTGATAGCCACTCAAACGCTTTAATACAGTTTAACATATGCCAGGTTATACCACCAACTTTAAGCAGTAATAACCGTGCCAACTTTACCGCTTAAAGATTCTACGGCTTTGTCTAACGATGTAATAATTGCTAGATTTTGTTTGTTATTTTTAACAAAATCAATCGCAGCCTGCACCTTGGGTAGCATACTACCTGGCGCAAATTGATTTTGACCTACGTAAGTTTCCATTTCGGCAATTGTCGCCCTAGTTATCGGTGTTTCGTCGGCTTTCTTGAAATTAATAACAGCGTGGTCTACATCGGTGAGCAACATTAAAATGCTAGCACCAACCGCCTCGGCTAATCTGGTAGCTGCAAAATCTTTGTCAATCACAGCATCGATACCAACTAAATCTGACCCTTTTTCAAATACTGGCACACCACCACCGCCAACCGCAATCGGCATGATACCTTGGGTTATTAATGTCGTTAGGACACTATCTTCTACTATTTTAACAGGCCGTGGTGATGGCACTACACGACGCCAGCCACGACCAGCATCTTCTTGCACTGTCCAGCCACGTGTTTGTGCCAGTTTTTTGGCTTTAGCTTCGGTATAGAATTCCCCGACTGGTTTGCTGGGCTTTTTAAAAGCCGGGTCGTTCTTGAGTACAACTACTTGCGTAACCACTGTTGCTACATCCTTTTTAATGCCTTGCGCTCTAAGCTCGTTGTCTATGGCTTGTTGTAACCAATAGCCAATTTGTCCTTGGCTCATAGCAACGTTTGTTTCTAACGGCATGATAGCATTGGTTGGTGAAGCCGAGGCTTCTTCACCTAGCATAATATCACCAACCTGTGGACCATTACCATGTGTAATAGCTAGTTCGTGTCCTAATAACACTAATCCAACAATTTGTTTAGCTGTACGTCTAGCCACCTTTTTTTGATCATCAGCAGTAAACGCGTTGCCTGTTTGCAACGCGTTACCACCAAGTGCTATTACGATTTTAGCCATCACCCTACTAATTGTGTGTAGCCACCAGTTGCCATCCAATAGACGCCATAGATTGCTACGATAATTAGTAATACCGCTACAATAGCCTCCCAGGTTTTAAAGACTCGTTTTTCGCCAAAGCCTTTTCGAGCCCAGACGTAAACACCAATACCTAGAGCGTACAGAATAACCATAGTTAATAGATATTCAACACCACCAGCATATAGTAGCCAAACAGCGTAAATCGTAGCTACTGCACCAACGATCATATTCCAAGTCCTGCCTTTGCTATTGTGCTTTTCTTTCCATGACTCTTTGAGCTGGAACAATGCGACGAACAAATACGGAACCAAAATCATTGATGCGCACAAACTAAACATTAAATTATACGGCCGGTCGCTGATCAGATATGAGAAAACGAAGATTTGTGTGACAAGTGTAGTTATGAGTAGCGATACCCATGGTACGTGTTTTTTAGTTTCTTTGGCGAATACTTTTGGAAATACTCCTTGTTTCGCTGCACGATATGGTAATTCTAGCGTAAATAATGTCCAGGCTAACCAGGCACCTACTACGCTTACAACTACGCCAATATTAACTAACACTGCACCCCATTTACCAACGATTGATTCAAGCACTTGAGCCATAGCTGGTTCATTTAGACCAGCTAGTTTGGCTTGAGTCATAACGCCGAACGATAGTACTGTGATTAGTATATACAAAGCTACAACGGTTAGAAAACCGATTGCCGTAGCTTTACCGACATTCTTTTTGTCTTTAGCGCGACCAGAAAATACGACTGCACCTTCGATACCAATAAACACAAACACGGTTGCGAGCATTGTACCTTTAACTTGCGTCAATAAATCGCTCCATTGCAATGAACCATTTTTCATGGCTGCACCCCAAAGGTCAGCGTTAAAGAGATGTAATCTAAATGCTGCAAATAGCGCAAACATAAAAATTACTAATGGGATAAACTTAGCAATCGTTACAATGACATTCATAAAACTAGCATTTTTAATGCCACTAATAACTAGCGCCGCCACTAACCATAATCCGATCGAAGCACCTATTACTGATTCCCAGTTGGTACCATCACCAAACACATGGAAAAAATAACCGAGAGCACTGAACGTGATGGTGGCATAGGCAACATTGCCGATCCAACCTGAGATCCAATAGCTCCAAGCCGAGTTGAAACCCATAAATTTACCGAAACCTTTTTCGGCATAGCTATAAACACCCGCATCGAGTTCTGGGCGCTTTTTGTTTAGGTTATAGAAGCTGATAACTAATGCTCCCATACCTATTGCAGCAACTACCCAAGCGATAATAACTGCCATTGGGCTGGAATCGATTGCCATTTCCTTCATTAAGTTGAAGATACCACTACCGATAATTCCACCAATTACCAGTGCTGATAATGACAGCAGACCGAGTTTCGCCTCCTTTCTGGTCTTAACTTGTTGTTCTGCCATATTAATACCTCCTTTATGGCTAAATTGTTAACGCTATTACTGCTTTTATCGTGTGTAAACGGTTTTCGGCTTGATCGAAAACAATACTATGCTGGCTGCGGAACACTTCGTCGGTTACTTCCATTTCAGTTAGACCGTATTTTTCGTGTACCATTTGGGCAAAATCAGTATTTGTATCATGAAAAGCTGGCAAGCAGTGCATAAAGAACACATCAGGATTGTTGGTGGCTTTGATCATATCCATGTTCACTTGATACGGTTTTAGCTGTGAAATACGCTCTGCAATTAGGTCTTCTTGACCCATCGATACCCAAATATCAGTATAAATTACGTCAGCGCCAGATACTGCAGTTGCTAAATCGTCACTAACTTCAATCGATCCGCCATTTTCAGTAGCCATTTGAGTTGCTGTTTCTAGTAAATCGACTGGCGGTTGTAGTGTATTAGGTGTTGCTATGACATAGTGCATGCCCATTTTGGCCGCACCCACCATTAGACTATTACTGACATTGTCAGTACCATCACCAACAAAAACCAGTTTCGTACCTTTTAGCTTACCCACGTGTTCTTGAATAGTTAGAAAATCTGCCAAAACTTGTGTTGGGTGGAATTCGTCGGTTAGACCATTCCAAACTGGAACTTGCGAAAATTTGGCTAAATCTTCAACATCTTGCTGTTTAAAACCGCGAAATTCGATGCCATCGTACATACGACCCAAAACTTTGGCTGTGTCTTCTAGTGATTCTTTTTTGCCCAGCTGGATGTCATCTTTACCCAAGAAAGTTGGTGCAATACCTAGGTCTGCGGCAGCAACTTCGAATGCACAACGAGTGCGGGTAGAAGTCTTTTCGAACAATAGTGCGATTGATTTACCTTCATGTTCGCGGTGCAGCGTACCATGTTTTTTGAGCTGTTTATATTGAGCCGCGCTAGCCAGTATAAATTCTATCTCTGCTGGGGTGTAATCAAGTAATTTTAACAGCGATCGTCCTTTTAAGTCCATTTATATATCCTCTCTTACCATTGGCATGCTCATACACCTTGGGCCACCGCGACCACGTACCAGTTCTGCACCTGTGACCTCTATAACTTCTAGCCCATGCTTGTGCATTAAAGCATTTGATACATAGTTGCGATCGTATGTTACTACTACGCCTGGGGCAATTGCTAACGTGTTGCTACCATCATTCCACTGTTCGCGGGCACTGGCAATTGGGTCGCCACCACCGCATGGTATTAGGGTGATTTTATTTTTGCCCAATACTTCGCATAATGTTTCGGTTAAATTAGACCGGCGGGCAATATGTAGGCCGCCACTTGTAAAATTACGTGTTAGGATAAAAATATTCATTTTACCGTTGTTGTCTTGTATGGCTGGATGAACTGTAAACTTATCGTAATCTACCATTGTGAACACTGTATCTAGGTGCATGAAAGCTCGGCTTTTTGGAATCTCGATAGCCACAATCTGGCTAAAACCACCGTCCGTTAGTAGTTTTTCGGCAATCGTTTCTATAGCTTCGGCGCTGGTACGCTGTGAAATACCAATCGCTACCGTGTCTTTACTTAGCACTAGCTGGTCACCACCTTCGATAGAAAATTTGCTATCGCGCGAGTACCAAATCGGTACGTTGACACCTGCAAAACGTGGATGATGTTCAATAATATATTTAATAAATAGCGACTCACGACGGCGGGCTGGGAAATGCATTTTATTTATAGATAACCCAGTACCAATAACCGCAGCGGGGTCACGGGTAAAATATAGGTTTGGCATTGGGTCTAAGTAAAATGGATAAGTGTCGCCTAGCATTTCGTGCAGGCGTTTCGCGCCATCATAACCAACATTAAGCTCGTCTTTGCGTACCCCCGCCATGATAGTGTGCACCATATCGATGGTTTTCATGGATTGCAAATATGAATATAGAGTTTTAGTTACGTTGCGATCACCCTGTTTAGAATTACGCAATATATCATAAATAAACTTCGACTGGACTTCTGGATCTTTTAAAGCTTCGGCAGCTAGTTTATCGACATAAAGTACCTCTGTGCCGTTATCTTCTAGCACCTTAGCAAAAGCATCGTGTTCTTTTTGGGCTACTTCAAGGTACGGAATATCATCAAATAACAGATCAGCTAAATAATCTGGTGTTAGATTCTCCACTTCTTTACCGGGTCGGTGCAAAAGTACAGTTTTTAGTTTACCTATTTCTGATTTTATATACAGTGGGCTATCCATATTCCCCCCATTACGCTCACGTTAATAATTATATTGTATCAAAGTATATCGTTAATACAATGATATTATTACGTAAAAGCCTCAGGGTGCTGCCGCTGTAATGTTTATTCTTGCGACAGATAATAGCTAACTTCGCTGATCTGTGGCAGGGGTATCCCGCGCCACAATTGCTGCAGGTGACCGTCGTTACTAATAGCGGCAATCGATGGATACTCTAAAATATCATACGTTTGGCAAAATATTTCGCCTTCGGTACTCTCGGGGTCTAGAGTGTCTAGCTCACGACCAGTAAATATCTTAAAATCACGTAAATAATTTTCGACGTCGCGTGCATAATCAGTAAAATCTTTATAAACTAATACAACTTTCATTGTTTACCTTTCTTACGTTCAGATAATATTTGTTCGAATTCTTTTAAACTTTTAAATTTTCTAAATACGCTGGCAAACCGCACATAAGCTACTTCGTTGACTTCTAAAAGTTCGCTTAAAACCTGTTCGCCAATAATATTGGCCATAACTTCTTGTTCGCCAAGATCGTATAAATACTCTTCGACTTTATCTAAAATAGCTTCGATTTCTAGTTCAGATTCGAAAAACTTGCCAACCGATTTTTTGGTAGATCGCGATAGTTTGGCACGATCGAATAATTCTTTAGTACCATTTTTTTTAACGACTACCAGTGGTGGGCGTTCGATTTTTTCATAAGTTGTAAAACGATATTTACCATCTAGGGTTTCGCGACGTCGACGAATTAATTTACCATCAGAAGATTCGCGTGATTCTAGAACTTTGCTATCGCCGATTTTATATTTATCGACCATCGCGTCTAAGCCTCTTTTTCGGCCTTTTTCTTGTCTTTGTTCTTTTTGCGACGCCTTAAGAAGGCTGGTACGTCATTTTCGTCGTCTTCACTAGGGATATCATCCCACATACTTTTACCATCATCGTCGGTCAAAGAACCAGTCGCCATTGGTGCTTCATCGGTAAGATCCATATTGACTGATTCGACTGCTTCGTCGGTGACAGGTTCAACTGTTTGTTCTTCGGTTAACTTTTCGTGTAGGGCAGGAATTTTCGGCTCTTTTAAATAAGCAGCATCGAAACCAGTAGCAATCACAGTCACAATTATTTCGTCTTCGAGCTCTGGTTTTAAGGTTGCGCCAAAGATAATATTAGCATCGGGGGCTACTGCACCAGTTATGACTTCGGCGGCTTCTTGGATTTCGCTCATGCTCATATCGTAACCACCAGTAACGCTAAACAGTACACCCTTAGCACCATCAATAGAAACTTCGATTAACGGTGATTCTATCGCCTGTTGAGCGGCAGCGATAGCCCGATTTTCGCCACTAGCACGGCCAATACCCATTAGGGCACTGCCGGCGTGGCTCATAATGGCTCGGATATCGGCAAAGTCTAGGTTAATTAGACCGTGTTCGGTAATAAGTTCGCTAATACCCTGCACACCTTGACGCAAGACATCGTCGGCAATTTTGAAGGTTTCAAGTAGTGGGGTGCGTCGATCGATTGTTTGTAACAGGCGATCATTCGGGATAGTAATTAATGTATCAACCTGCTGGCCAAGTTTTGCAATCGCCCAATCGGCATTTTTACGCCTAGTTTCGCCTTCGAATGTAAATGGCCTAGTAGCCACGCCGACCACTAGAATACCTAACTCTTTGGCAATTTGGGCTACGACATAACCAGCACCCGAACCAGTGCCGCCACCAGCACCAATTGTTACAAATACCATGTCAGCACCTTCTAGGGCTTTTTTGATATCGTCACGTGATTCTTCGGCAGCTTGTTCGCCAACTGTCGGGTCGGCACCTGCGCCTAAACCATTGGTTGTTTTATGCCCTAGGGGAACTTTAAGGTCGGCATTAGAATGATGCAAAGCTTGAGCGTCGGTGTTCATAGCAATAAATTGAACGTGTTTTAGGCCGGCTTCTTTCATGCGTTTGACAGCCGAACCACCTGCCCCACCTACGCCAACAACTTTTATACTAGCGAATGATTCTACTTCTTTCGGTTTTACTTCTGGCATTATAATAGCTCCCCCTCGTTAACTACCTTAATTTTACCACACAAAAACTAAACTTTAAACTTACCGAATAATTTTTTGATCCAGCCCGTACCCACCTGAACACTTTTTTTACTAGATTGATGCGTTTTAGCAGAAAAATCAATATCGTTTAGCATTAAACCTACGGCTACTGCAAATTCTGGTTTTTTAACTTCGTCGGCAACATTTACAAATTGCCCTGGATCACCAATTTTGGCCGCAACCTGTAAATGATTTTTAACGTAATCTACAATATCTTTCAAATTTGCACCACCACCAACTAGTACAATACCTTCTGGTAGTTTGCCATCGTAGCCAGACTTTTTTAAATCATGTTGTACGTAATCAAATATTTCGTCTAAGCGTGCACTAACAATTTCGTCTATTTCACTTTGCTTAAAACGGAATTCTTCTTTGCCCTGCTTAACTTCTATGGTGGTTTTCTTTTCACCACCCATAGCGCTGACGTGATGTTTTTTTACTTCTTCGGCTACTTCGGGGTTAGTTTTCAGCCCCATGGCTAAATCGTTAGTAATATTATTGCTGCCAATTGGTATTACGCTGGCAAATTGCAAATCGCCTTCTTCGAACACAGCTAGACTAGTAGTAGCAGCGCCCATATCAATTACACACACGCCGTTTTCGAGTTGTTTTTCGTTTAAAACTGCCCTAGCCGCTGCCACAACAGCAACTATTAATTTATTAGCTTTAACACTGGCCATATCGGCAGCTTTTTCGACATTTACACAGTGTGGTTTAAGTGCCGAGACTACATTAGCTTGGATTTCTAAGCGCGCCCCCACCATACCCAGCGGGTCTTTAATATTTTCTTGGCCATCCAGGCGATAACTATATGGAATAAGTTCTAGAATTTCGCGGTTGGCTGGGATTTTACCAGTGGCTGCTACGTCGTCGATACGATCTAGATCAGCCGGGTTAATTTCGTGATCCGGCGTGCCAACGGCTATCATACCATCGGTTTTGGTACTTAAAATATGCGCACCATTAATACTAAGTGTGGCTTCGTTAACTTCGTAGCCACTCATACGTTCGACTTCGCCCAGGGTTTCGTCTATGGCTTTAGCTGGGCCAGAAAGATTAACTACCACACCCTTACGCATACCGCTATTTTTTTGCGTACTAACACCCAAAATAGTCGGCTGCAGAGTATTTTCATCAATTTGCCCCACTACCGCCTTAACAGTATCGGTGCCAACATCTAAACCTACGGCGTATTTTGTAACGTCTTGCATACCATAAGTATAACGCGTTTAGGTGAAAATAGGTAGGCTTGAGTGCCTACCTATTTTGGTTGGAATTCTTATATTCTAAAGTGAACTATATATTGTGTCAAAATCACCTAAGCTCAATATAAATTTATAAGCATCTAGCTCACCTTTTAAGTAAGCCCTGTGCGATTGTTGAGTGTCACCAAGTTTATCTTGAAGGTCGATCTTTGCATTGCGATCCGCCGACTGCTTTTCTGTTGTACTTTGTTCAGACAATAAACCGACTTTTCTAAGCAATCCTCTAATAGCTGGGCTTTCTTTAATTTGTTCTAGCCTACTCATATCGTTAAGTTCATGTATGTTCTTCTCTATTCTTGCTTGAACTGCATCTAATTGGTCATAATCACTCATTGTTTGCTCGAGTTTTTCAACTTTTTCAGTAATTCTATCAAAATCTCGTCTACAATATTCAATGCTTTTTTGACGATCTTCTTCGCTTCTAAAGGCGTTGGGTGAGTATTTAGTAAAAAGTAATCTTTCTTTAAAACTTTCAATCGTGTCCATTTTACTTGTAAAGTTAGAGCTAAAATCAGCACCTCGTTCACGATCCTCTTGCTCTTGAGCTAACCCATCGTTTAGTAATTTACGTAGTTCACCACGATGGTCATCATCACCGGTTTTTATACTTACATTTACTTTCCGGGGATGTAGTTTATTCCAATCTTGAGTATTTGGCATTGGTACTTTTTCATCATTGGAGTCAACGTGGTATTCAATATCATAGAAGCTATTAACCGCATCCCAAACTTCCTGCATACTACTGCCATAACCTAATTTCTTCTCTATAGTCGACTCCGCCTCACTTGTTTCACTTACTTCGCCAACATTGACACCGCCTTCGGGATTAGTACCAGCTTGGGCTTCTGGAATACC
This sequence comes from Candidatus Saccharimonadota bacterium, assembly GCA_009778675.1. GTDB lineage: Bacteria > Patescibacteriota > Saccharimonadia > Saccharimonadales > Saccharimonadaceae > WRFU01. Next base: position 26,333 of record WRFU01000004.1, on the reverse strand, counting down.
AGCCATAATACGTTGCTGTTCTGGTGTTAACTCTGGCAACTGCGTAGATAAAGTGAATTCTTCATCAGGTGTATGTTCACCATGGTTTTTTGGTTTTTCGGACATTTTTATTTTCCTTTGTTTACTTTTATTTTTACTGGCATTTTTTGTTAGTAAAAGCAAAAAATGCGTACATGTACGCATTTTTTGTTAGTAAAAGCAAAAAATGCGTACATGTACGCATACTGTAATGGGTATGTTTACATGTCTATAGTTACAGTGTAGCACACTATTATTAAAAAGTCAAGCTTAAGTGGTATGTTATACCATATAGTGCTTGTTTCCAAGGTCGGACCTTGGAAACATTTATTTTAGCACTACGTGCCATGGTTCGTTACGGACTTTTGTTTCAAAGCCACTGCCAGTTAGACCAGCCCGTTCTAGTTCTTCTTCTGTATAAAATTCGCCAGCTACACCATTGCGATTAATATCGACGGCATTACCAGTCACGTGCCACGAATTTTGGGGTGTTTCGGCGACTAGTTGGCCTTGCGCGTTGCGCACCGTACCATCACTATTGCGATAATAACCCGGGTTTGCTGCTATTAATTCATCACCCAAAGCCTGTTGTTCTGCAGCGGTACGATACCCAGCGTTTGGTATTATCTGCGTGCCAGTTTGTTGGCCTAACCGGCATAATGCTGCCCTAAGGTCTGGATTGATATTACTCGGATTGTTGCCGTAGGCTTTTGACCAATCAATAAAGCAATTTACGTATTGTGTAACTGGCAACACAGAAGTTTGCACTTGGCCTAGCTGGCTATATTGGCCACTAAAATAAGCCACCCCGCTACCAATGGCCAACATTAACATCAATGCAACGCCAATGATAAAAAAATCACGTTGCTGCATAATTAATTTCTGAATTTTATTTTTCATGAAGACATTTAATTTATAGTTGGGTTAAAATTTCATAGCCATTATTGGTGACTAACACGGTATGTTCACAATGAGCACACAAGCTGCCATCTTTCATAGCTACAGTCCAACCATCATCTGTTATATAATTAGCTTCTTTGCCTAAACTAGCCATTGGCTCTATGCAGATAGTGTCGCCAGACTTTAATATTTCGCCGCGGCCGGGCGTGCCGTAATTTGTGATATTTGGTGGCATATGCATTTTTTTACCGATACCATGACCACAATAATTGCGAATTATACCTAATTTGCCAGCTTTTAGTACCTTTTCGACTGCCGCACCGATATCGCCCGTCGTTACGCCGTCTTTTACCACACTAATACCTGCGTATAAACTTTTTTCGGTTACGTCTAATAAATGTTTAGCCGCACCTTTTGGCTTTTCGCCCACCATCATAGTAAAAGCGCTGTCGGTTTTCATACCTTTGTAGGTGATTGTTAAATCAAAACTAACTATATCGCCAGTTTCTAAATCGTAATCCGTGGGTGGACTATGTACCAGCTCGTCGTTAACGCAGATACAAATTACACCCGGAAAGTCAACATCTGGTTCTTTGTAGGTGGGTGTAGCGCCATATTCACGGATTTTGCGATCTACCCAAGCATTAATATCTAATTCGTTAAGGCCAGGTTTAACGTAGGCACGCAGCTCTTTATATATCTGCGCCATGATTTTACCACCCTGGCGCATAGCCTGTAATTGTTCGGGGGTTTTTACACCAGTTTGCATTTTACAAGTACCTTCATGATACGATCGTGGACTTGCCCAACTGTGCCGACGCCGTTTACTTTTACTACTTTGACGCCATTTTTAGATAGTATTGCCATTAATTTAGTGTTGTTACGATGATAGATAGCTAGACGTTCTTTTATGGCATCTTTAGTGTCGTCTGGCCTGGCACGAAGCAACATACGTTTTAATAACTCGCGGTACGGAACTTCTAATGAAATCGCAACATTTAGCGGCCAATTATTAGTTAGCATGGCTATAGCTTGATCTTCTGACCTCGGGTAGCCATCCATAATAACCTGGGGGTGAGTTTTGGCAGCTTTTTTGGCGGCTTTATCGGCAATTTGATTGGTAACTTCGGCTGGGACTAAATCGCCGGCATCCATAATTTTGGTTAGTTTTGGATCGTTTTCTTCACGCAACAACTGCCCCATACTAAGCCACGCCCAATTAAACCGTGCGGCCAATATTTGACCCTGCAAACTTTTGCCACTGCCAGCTGGGCCGAAAATTAAAATCATTGTAATTTGGCCTTTACTAATTTTGCGATTAAAGCACCATCGGCACTACTACCAACCTGGTTTTTGACTTCACTAATAACCTTGCCCATATCTTGCATGGTTGCATTCGGAAAAGATTCAAAAACTGTATCTATTACACTATTAAGTTCTGATTCGCTAAGTTGTTTGGGTGCATAATTTTGTAGCACATCTATTTCGGCCTGTTCATTTTCGGCTAATTCAGGGCGGTTATTTTGCTGATATAAGTCTAAGCTTTCTTGACGTTTTTTAATTTCTTTTAGCACGATCTTTCCGATTTCACTATCGTTTAAGCCAGCACTGCGCATGCCAGTTGAAACTTCAACGTCTAAAATAGCGGCTTTTAAACCACGTAGAGTTGTAACAGTTGGCTTATCATTGCCCAAAAGAGCAGTTTTTAAGTCGCTTTCAATTTGCTGTTTAAGACCCATTACCGAAGTCCTAGTCGAGCTTTATTAGCTTTTTCCTCTTTACGCTGATCGCGAACAATCGCTTTTTTACGCCGTTCAATTTTGCTAATTGGTTTTTGGAAACGCAGCGAAGTTTTAGCTTCACTTAACACACCACTCTGTAGAACTTTGCGATTAAAGCGGCGAATGATGTTTTCGTTCGCTTCGTTGCTATCTTTTCTTGTAACTTGTATTGCCATATCTGTGTCATTGTAACAGGTAGCCCTAGAAAATACAAATCTTTTATAGTGCTGCGGCTGGTTTGAAAGCCCAAGTGGTTGGCGCTGTGGTTGTAGAATTGACTAAAGTGCCATTACCCAGTACGCCATAAGTAGTGTTGCGCCCCATGCCGTAAACCGTGGTGCCGTCTGTGGATAACACTAGCACGGCGCGGAACATATTGACGACTTGTTGGCAATTTGGCACGATAGAAATCCATTGTGGTGAAACGATATCAACATTGTAGCCAATATTGCCTAAGCTTGGCGCTTCGTAAGCATGACCCCAACCGTAAACTTTACCATCAAGCGTACAGGCCACTGATTGATCATAGAAGAAATCAGCTTGGCGAACATTGTCTAAAATTTTGACCGGTGTTAACGAGCCATCAGTTGCCGTACCGCCATTACCTAGCTCGGCTGAATCTTCGCCGCCCCAGACCCACAGCGAATTATCATTTTTGATCACACCAGTTGGCCAATAGCCAACCGCCACTGATGAAATGCCGCTTTGGTTGCTCCAGGTATTTGGGATACACTGGTCAGAAGCTGACGCTGTACCACCGCGACAACCCACTACTGCGGCAGCGTTACCTATACCCAGTCGTCCATTAGCATTGCTGCCCCAAGTCCAAGCTTGGCCGTTGTTATCCAATGCAATGCCGCTAAACCAGCCCAGACCAATCTGTTTGATATTAGTTAGTTGTGTAACTTTCATCGGCGTAGTTTGGTTGGTCGCTGCAGCGCCACCTAATTTACCGTTAACGTTATAGCCCCAAGTCCAGACATTACCAAGGTTTGTGACAATGCCAACGCTGTAATTCTGTGCCACCACTGCAACTGGTTTTTCACCAGTGGCCAGCCCAGTAATGTTAATCGCTGTCGGGGTAAGTACATTGCCGCTCGTAGTCCCATTGCCTAGCTGTCCGTAAGTCGCTGCCCCCCAACTGTAAACCGTACCGTTGGCTGCTACAGCATACGACGCGCCATCAGTGCCAATACCACCGTTGCTGGCAATATCAACAATATTAGATAGCCCCGAAACTTGTGTTGGTGTTGAATTGCTAGTAGTGTTGCCGTTGCCTAGCTGTCCATTCAGGTTAGCACCCCAAGCCCAGACCGAACCATTGCTACCAAGCGCCAGGGCGGTATTATCGCGACCAGAAATCTTTGTAAAGTTCCAAACCCGTACCGTGACATTGGTGTCGACCAGATTACCATCTTGATCGATGGCCTGGTATGATAACTCGTATTTGCCGACTTTATTAGGATCAAAACCACCATCACTCACCAGAGTGATAGTACAACCACTAGTGCTGGTAAAACTACAAGCTCCATCTTCGGTATCAGTGGCTTTAACTAGACCCTGCAAATAATTCGTCAAATTTGCCTGGGACTTTGCCGGGTTAACAGTCGCATTATCTGGTATAATTTGGCCTACAAATGGTTGAGTATTACCAGCTATAGTAATTATGGGTGAGTTACCTTTTGGTGTTTTAGCATTCATATATGGGTGGATCTGTTGTTTCCAGTTAGTGGCCTCAATACCTTGCGCAGCACTACTAACGCCAAAATAAACTTTTGTATTACTAAATACACTGGTTGCAAAACTTGGTGCTAAGTAAACGACAAACTTATAATTATAAGTTTGCGAACTGCCAACATTCGTTTGCGCCCCCTGCGTATTGGGTAGCACACCTGTTTGACATACTGGTGTAATGCCAGCATCGATACCCATAAACACACTTGAACAGGTTGAACCGTTGATAGTCGCAATAGCGTTTGGCGCTGTTGTTGCACCGCCGTCCATGGCTGCAATATCAGAATTAATCACCGAACTACTAGTGCTAGCTGGGTACAATAAAATCTTCATTGGGCTTTGAGCCGACGCACCATAATTACACTTTATCGTGCCCGTACCAAGGTTACCAAAGAACTGCCCTGAAACTTTATCAAGTAGCCCGCACTGGCCGCTTTGGGAATCGTAAACCGGCACCATATCGCGCAACGGTTTGCCATTTGAACTAATTTGGAATGAATACATATCGCCCACAAATTGCTGACCAGACGTTGGTGTGTTATTACCTTGATTGTCCGCCCCAATAAATATACTAATCGGCATATTTGGCAGATTAGCAGTAGTCGGTGCAGCATTACGGGTTTGCGTAGCACCAGTCGAAACATTAGTCTGCGTGGCCGTTGCGCTAGTGGCGTTAGTCACAAAATGCATTGTGTTTAAGTTTAGGTTAGCTACCGATGTGCCAATCTGTGGGTTTAAATTACCAAACTGCATCACTGCCATGTTTTGGGAATAATTGTTAACCACCAGCAAAGCCTGGCTAACGTTGCCACCGTTACGTGCGCCAAATAGCATTGAGTAGCTTTGCGCGGGGTTATTAGTAAATTGGTATTTTGTTAGGATATCTAGATTAGGGGTTGTTTGGGTAACACCAGAATCAATATATTCCTTGCCGTCGAATGTTAGATGATCGACTGGCACGTATGGACCATCCAGCCAGGCTGAAATTGTATCACCAGTATAATTTTGGTAATTTACCGTACCGGTGTTGGTTAGGGTATAAGAAAAATTATGGATAGTGTTGGGTTGTACCGCTACACCAGCATCACCTTGATATTGGCCGTTACAAGGCATTTTATTATCTCCACCAGTAGTTGTTGAGCCAAAATGCGGCGCATCAGGTGCTGGTGACGGGCAGGTAATAGTGCCATCGCCATCATTACCAAAGAACTGATTAGTTACACTATCCCACATACCACATTCGCCAGTTTCGGTATTGACGACTGGTGTGTAATTAAGCTTAGCAACACCGTCTTTACTTACCCTAAAAGAATATACTTTACCTTTAAACATGTTAGTCGGGCCTCCACTATTGTTTAACGCACCTAAGTAAATCGTAACGTTATTAGTCAAGAGCACTATATTATTAGTAAAATGAGCAACTAACTCACCATCCCAATAAACATCCTTGCTATCAAAGCTAAGCTGATGCCTTTCACCATCTTGCATCGTCATACAATCCGCACCCCCAATACATTCTGGCTCATTGCTGTTGTAATCATCCCCCATCCAATAGATCCGCGCCGCACCTTCGATATCAGACATAAAATATCCACTACTGCTAGCGCCAAACACCATCGGAGCGTTACTTTGATCGTCAGACTCATAATCAAGGCTTACCGCAAGATTACCTGCCCCCTCTACACCAGTATCAATATATGTCCCAGTCTCGCTGGTATCAAAAATATTGCCACTAAATTGCAAATAATCGACCTTGGCATACAGGCCTCCGGTTGGTTCACTGCAGGCATCAGTTGACGACACAGCCGGGCCAGTTATAGTGCCACTACTACTGCTATTACCCACAAACTGACCACTAACCGTATCATACATACCATATTCACCAGTTTGGTTATCAAACACCGGTATGTAATTAAGTTCAGTCACGCCATCTTTACTGATCGAAAACCCGTAAACCTTGCCAGCCATTAAATTAGACGGATTAGTCCCAGCATTATTCAAAGCTCCTAATAAAATTGATGCCTCGCTTGAAGTTATGGGCGTTGAGCTCTGCATATTATCTACAAGCGAACCATTTAAGTAAACTGCACCGGTGCTGTTAAAACTAAGCTTGTATCGTTGGCCACTTGAAACATGAATTGGGTCGCTTGCACTCCGGTTCAAATACAAGATACTATTATTCTCACCTTCTACGCCCAAATAAAAATCAGGCGCATCAGTACCAAATGGTATCTGATAATCATCAGCGTTATTAACCATAAAATCAATGCTCGCTGTAATATTACCGACCGGGGTTATACCAGTGTCGATATATGGACCATTATCGGTGCCATCATTACCGCTAAATTGCACATATTCTACCTGCGTATATCGCGCCGGAACACAAGTTGCGCTACTTTGCCAGCCTGGCGATTGAATACGATCACCGATTTGTCCGTCAATTTTAAGTGTTGGTGTGACCTGTAAACAGCCGCTAGTGGCTTTGTTAGATTGATGCGCCGTATCTGAAAAAAACGCAAAACCGACCGAAATAAGGCCAGCAAAAATTACTATCGTACCGATAATCATTAAAACGTTATATTTGCCTTTTTTGGCAAAGATTTTTTTAAACATTTTTGTGTTTGTTTTTTTGAATAGCTCCTAGTGCTAATATAGCAAAATTAAGGTAAAAATGCAAGCGTTTTTTGACGTTTTTTGCACTATTTTGCTAATGCTTGCACCATATAGCGATTACCTAGGGTATAACTGACCGCGATTAGGGTAATTTCGCATTTATTGTCAGGTTGTTTTAAGATAGAATCATCATTGGTTGACACTTCGCCAAACTTCTGTACTGCATATTGTACACGCACTCGGCTAGCATTAGTAACAAAAATTTTATCGTGTTGCTTTAATGCACTTAAATGTGCGAAAAATAGATTAAATTGTGATGAATCGCCAAACGCCCGATGTCCAATTAATACAGCATTACCGGTTGAATTAAGCGGCGCACCGGTAAACTGGGCAATTGCTAAATTTAAAGTGGTGGCAGAATCATCATATTCTACTATTGGATAATCTAACTTTAATGACGGGATTTCAACGCGCCCAATTACCTGATGCCCCATAACTTTCCAAGTTTTTGTGGCATCAGAATTAGCAAATTCAGTTGAAATTTTAGCCAAATCAGCATTAGTTTGTTTGATTTGTTTGACCGTATACAAGGTGTAAGAAGCCAAGATTGAGGCGCTAACTAAAAATATCACCAAACTTAGGGCTATTAATTTACCACGCCAAGTAATTGGAGCAGCTATTAACCAACGCGCACTAACGTAAATCAAGATCAGCAGAATCATCGGTAACAATATCGCCCGTAGCCAACCATTTGGCCGCTGTATTTCGCCTATCCACCAGGCTGTCATATTGGTGTTAAAATGTGCCCGCCCCAGGTAATTTTTGCTCGTTACCGGTGCGCCATCGGGGTGTGGATTGTTGTCACCCTTGACCCAAAGTTGTCGATCTTTTGTAGAACAATCATCGGCAGTTTCGGTTTTATCTGTGCAAGTGATGGCCACTACCCGGTGCAATGCTGCTTGACCATTCAGCCCTGCTGCCGAAAATGAGACTACATCACCAATTTTTGCGCTAGAAAAGGTATCTTGATGTGTTAAAACTAGCCCATTAATGGCAAAAGTTGGTTCCATAGACCCGGTGGCAATCAAATACGGTCGCCACCCCATAATTTCTACCGCTTTATTAGATTTTTTAGCTTGGTATGAAACCACTATCGCGAATATTAAAATCAGCAAACATAGCCCAAAGAACACGTTAGCGATAATCTTTACTGCGCGGTGATTTTTACTTTTAGTACCAGGCTGTTTAATAGTCAAAGGTTCAACAGTGGGTGACTTTTTTGGTAGGTCTGTGGGGTTCTTCATGTAAATTGCTGCCTACAACTATGCCCTTTTATCAGACTTACGCCTTTTGAACAACAATGGAAAAAGGAAAGTCATGCTAAGCAGTATTACAGACACCAAACTTACAGCGGATGCACCACCTAAAGCTATAAACGGTAGCATTGTTTCGCCAGTATTTGGCACATTGGGCACGCTTTGCCCAGCTAGCGGAGCTGCTATCTGGCAATCACCGGTGCTGTGGCTAAAATAATACTGTGCCCATAGTGATGTGTTTTGTGCTTCATTCCCCACGCCAGCTGGCAGTTCAAAACGCGCTGTTAAATCCACACTCTGTTGCGCAGGTATACATACCCTAGAACCAATTAGTTTAGTATATGCACCATTTTCACCTTGCGCGATTACAACTCCATCGCGTAGTAACGATAAATTGACTAATGGTAACAGATTGTTGGCTCTGGTTGAGACTGGGGCTACAGGACTATCAACAGGTTTTATATCCACTAGTTCAACTATAGCTGGTTGGGTAGATTGGTTAATAATGTGGATTAGTGCATCAGCCTTAAACCCTGGCCCGATATTGGAATACTGGAAAATTATATCTTGATTCTTAACATCGGCAACATCGTCACTAATCGTAATAGTGTAATCTGCAGCATAGACCATTTTGCTGCCAATTACAGTTGCGACTGCCAGCGCAACGACGACTAGGCTAGTTTTAAAAAATAATTTCATAAACATCATCCACTATCAAGCTACTTAGCATCTGTAGTATAGCTAAAACTAGCCCAGATACCATTTTAATTTTAACACGAAAAAACACTAGCGGCAAAGACTAGTGTTTTTAGGTCCATCAAAGGATTAAAGCGCGAATGATGTTGAGGTTACTGTATCCCATTGGGCTTCTGTTGGAGAAGTCGTGTTGTTTTTATACTGTAACGCCTGAACTAGGATATTGAACGCCATATTACCGTTTTGCGCGGCATTTGGAGCCGCAGCATCGAAGTAAATAACAACTGGCGCTGTTGGTGTCCAGGTTGTGCTCGCACCATCAGCTTCCGCAGAGCCACTGATTACATCATCAGGTGCTGTATAAGTTGCTTTTGCACCAAATGGTGTTGAATTGGTAACGTCTGCGCTGGTAACTTGTGTACAACTCGCAGTCGTGCCGGCACCTAATGTACCAGCTGTAGAAGCTGCAATTAGGGTTGTTTGGCTTTCACCGCCAGTGCAAACCCAGATATATTGCGACAAATCACCGACTTTGGTACTAGCCCCTACACCACTGGCATCATTTGGTGTGCTACTTAGTGCAGTGAACTCTAGTACACTGCGTATCCACGCCGATTTGCTACCATTATTGGTGATTGTGCCTGTATCAACAGAGATAACATCGCCTGGGTTTAGGTTGGAAATTGTGCCACCAGCTACTGCCGTACCATTTTGTTTTATGCTAGGCGTACCGCTGATGTCCAACGTACCAGCTGTGGCTTGACCAGTACCGGTCAAGATATCGCTGAAATACGCATAACCAACGCCAACTATGACTGCGATTGCTGCGAACAGTGCAACGAACCCAAAAATCATTTTACGATTTTTGCGTTCTTTCTTTTCAGAATGAACTTTTGCCATTCTTACTCCTTTTCGTTTTACTTGTTAATTTTCTATTTTGACTACTAGCTACCGTTGCTTTGCCCAAGTAGTTGCAAGTTAATCATAAGTATTTTAGCAAACCATAAACAAAGATGTCAAATATTTCGTTATGCAACTCAGGTTCGTCTCAGCTAACGAATAGTTTATCAATACGACCCTCAATAGTTTGTTGGCCATTCCATTCGTTTAGGCTGAGTGTCACCCAGATATCCACGTTTTTATCTACTAGTTGATTTTTGTGCTTATCAGATGCATAGAATGACATCAATTTTATGGCGTTACCATATTTATCGGCCACAGTTAAGCGCAAATGGTTAGCATCTGTGCCTAACCATGTTTCCTCTAGAACCTTGGCGTTTGGTAATTTAAAGATCGGTTCGGGGTTACCGTTGCCAAATGGCTCCAGGCGAGATATGTCTTGAAATAGCTCATAATCGAGTAAGCTGTAATCTTGCACCTCTAGGTCTTCAATACCCTGCAAAAACTTAGTTTGATCCTTGAGCTTAAGCGAATCGTAATAATCATCAATATTGTGGCGGAATTCATCTAATTTATCACTTTGCAATGTTAAACCGGCAGCCTCGTTATGACCACCGCCTTTTATTACCAACTGCTGCAGCTGTTTTATGGCTTCTGCTAACGAAAAATCACCAAAACTACGGGCTGAACCTTTCAGCAAGCCATCACCAACATTAGTAAACACAAAGGTTGGTTTTTGATACTTTTCCATTAGTTTACTAGCCAAAATACCAATGATACCTTCATGCCAATTATCACCTACCACCACAAGTACTGGTACACTTAAATCTGGCTTTTGCGCTACGATATCTTTGAAAATCTCATTTTGTACGCTTTTGCGTTGTTCGTTTAGCTGGTTTAAATCAATAGCTAATTCGGTGGCTTTTTGAAAGTCATCTTCAATTAGTAGTTCTAGCGCTTGGTCTGCTTTAGCTAAGCGTCCGGCTGCATTTAACCTGGGTCCCAGCCGAAAGCCCAAATCTGTCGAAGTTAGTTGTTGGCTATTGCCCGATACATCAACTAGCGCCTTTAGCCCTGGTCGACGAGTTTTATTCAGCACTTTTAGGCCAAAAAATGTGTTCAGACGATTTTCGTCCACAAGTTCCATACCGTCACAAACCGTACCAATGGCGACTAAATCCAATAGCCACTTTTCTTGCCCTGGTAGCAAGCCGTCCAACTTAGTTTGCAGCGCTTGGACTAATTTAAAGGCCACCCCTACACCTGCAAGCCCCTTAAACGGATACTTATCGTTTGGACGATGCGGGTTAATTACCGCCGTAGCCGGCGGGGTTACAGCCTTCATTTGGTGGTGGTCAGTAACAATTACATCAATACCAGCTGTAATTAGACTTTTTATCTGGGTGCTATCGGCACTACCGCAGTCGACGGTAACTAATAAATCGGGTTTGAGCTTTTTAATCTTAGCGATTGCTCCGTTAGATATACCATAGCCGTCCTTAATCCGATGCGGCAATAAATAGTTAACGTGCTGGAATCCAAACTGGTGTAAAGCGTCATATAGTAGGGCTGTACTAGTTATACCATCGACATCGTAGTCACCATAAATTAAAATCTGTTGTTGGTTGCTGTGTGCTGCCACTAAGTGTTCTACGGCCTTTGACATATCTGTTAGCAAAAACGGATCATAACTAGCGTTATAATCTAAATTCAAAAAGGCCTTTAGCTTTTCACCCTCAAGGCCTCTACTAGTGAGCAGTTGCTCAAACAGATTACTCATACGCTATTTGGTCGTGGTCGATTTTGTGATTGCTGCTGCGATTTTATAACGATACTCTGTAACTCTTTGAAAATTGGGAACTGTTTATTGGTGGCATAAACTTTAGCATTGCCATGTTTACTGCTAATCAAAAAACCGGACTTTTCTAGACGGCGTAATTCGCGCTGGATATTACCAGGATCTTCTTTGATTAACTTCGCTAAACCACGCACATGAGTCTTGAAATCTGGGTATTTTGCATACACAACAACTATCTTGCGCCTCACCCTTGATGTTATAAAGACATCCAGCATAAACCTTCCCTTTAAATAAGCTTGTTTAATCTCATTTTACACGCCACGATGTTTTTTTTCAACAACATTCTACGGATTTAGCGCCAATTTAATATGTTTTGATTAAGTTTGTTAATAATTTCTTCATGCGACGGCATATTATTATCTTCATAATAATGATCTGTACCCATATAATCAGCCTTCACATCTAAAATATGCACCTCGTCAGCTTTTAAGTGTACAAAGTCTACTACTGGAACGGTGGCAATTGGCAGTGCCACAATGATTCTTTTGGTGCGCACCGGTTTTAGGTAATCCATCGCTGCACCTATCAGTGAACCGTTCTCTAAACCATCGGCCACCAAAATTATGGCACGGTCAATTAACAGATCACGGTCAAAAGCACCGCCATCACCCATTAATCGGTTAATTTTGGCATTGGCATTGCGTTTTTCATCTTCTAGGTAATTGTGGAACTCCCCCTCATATTCATCTATTTCTACCTGTGCTAACTGGTTATTGTAAACAAAGTTACCACCCTGAGCGACCGAGCCGATTTCTAATGGATCACCCGGTAAAGTGATAGTCTCGGCTACCACCATAGTTAAAATGGCATGTAATCGGTTAGAAATTGCTTCACCCACTTCTACACCGCCATCGTTTAGCGCGACTACAGCCATATCTTCATAACGATACTTATCAAATAGTTCATTAGCTAGCAGTTCGCCTGCTTCATGCCTGTTATTGTAGTAACCAGTTACCATACTAGGTATAATAATAGCATGTATTACTATGAGGTTGTGCCATCTACTAAAATAGGCTCCAGTTTTTTGACTTATCATTCTAGCGCTAAACTACCAATTGGTGCAATTGTCGAAATACCAATTAGTAAAAAAATGGTAGTTGGTGTAGTTTTTAGGTTGGTACAAAAGCCCAGTTTTACCACTAAACCAATCACCAAACAGATCTATCAAGAACCTTTACCAAAACACTTAGTGGCCACCGCTAAGTGGTTAAGTGAATATTATGTCACACCCTTGCCACAGGTAGTACAGACTATCTTGCCAAGGGGTACTAATAAAAACCGTCGATTACCTAAAGAAGTGTACGAGGCCGTTCAATTACCTGGTCTGCCACCGCTTAATCAGCACCAGCAAACCGCACTAAATAAAATCCAAAAACAACAATCTAACACCGTGTTACTACACGGCATCACTGGTTCGGGCAAAACCAACATTTACATACGTCTAGCTTTGGACACCTTAGCTGCAGGTAAATCAGCTATCATTTTAGTGCCCGAAATAGCCCTATTGTCGCAGTTAACACATAATCTAGCTGGGTACTTTCCGAATGTATTTGTGTTACATTCTGGCCAAACTGAGGCCGAGCGTCACTTACAGTGGCAGAAAATATTACAATCAACTGAAGCTACAGTAGTAATTGGCCCCCGTTCAGCACTTTTTGCACCAGTTAATAATTTAGGGCTAATTGTAGTCGATGAAGCGCATGAGCCCAGTTACAAACAAGAACAGTCACCCAAGTACAATGCTTTGCACGTAGCATCATTCATTGCCAAGCAACTAAATATTAAAAGTGTTGTAGGAACTGCAACGCCACCAGTAGTAGATTATTATTTAGCACAGCATAACTCAGCTGTTGTAGAAATCGCAACACAAGCTGTCAGTACTTTTAAACCGCCCAAAATAACAGTAGTAGATCTAAAGAATCATGATAATTTGCGTCAACATAGGTTCTTTAGCAATCAGTTGTTACAATCTATCGAAGCTAGCTTACGGGCTGGTAGGCAGTGTTTGATTTTTCATAACCGTCGCGGCAGTGCGCCACTTACCATCTGCGATAAATGCGGCTGGCAGGCTCTGTGCCCTAAGTGTTTGTTGCCGCTTACCCTTCACTCTGATGAATATAAATTAATTTGTCATACCTGTGGCAAAAAATACAACATGCTAACTTCTTGCCCTGAATGTGGTAATTCCCACATCGTTCACAGGGGTGTAGGCACAAAACTCATCGAAGCCGAATTACGTAAACTTTTCCCAAAAAACACTATTGCTAGATTCGATAGTGACACTCCATCGCAGCAATCAATGCAACACCTATATAACGATGTAAAAAGTGGCAAAATTTCAATTATTATTGGCACTCAAACCGTCGCTAAGGGTTTTGATTTGCCAAATTTGGGTACTGTCGGTGTTGTACAGGCCGATCAAGGCTTAGCTTTACCAGATTTTAGTAGCGAAGAACGAGCTTTTCAGCTACTTTACCAGGTAATCGGCCGCGCCGGCCGGAGTAGTAATAAATCCGAAGTAATAATTCAAACCTACCAACCAGAAAATCCTATTATTGTCAGTGGTCAAGCCCAAGATTATGCTAGTTTTTATAATTACACCATTAACAAACGTAAATTAGGTAATTTTCCGCCATTTTGTTACTTACTAAAATTGGTGATTAGCTATAAAACCGAAAAAGCCGCGATTACTAGCGCCCAGGCACTAGTACAAGAATTACGAAAGGTAGACGGCGTAGAAGTTTTAGGCGTTACGCCAGCTTTTCACGAACGCCTAGGCGGTAATTATCGCTGGCAGATTGTTGTAAAAAGCGCATCAAGGCGTAAACTGCTTAACGTCGCACAAAATCTAACTTCACCACGCTGGCAAAAAGATCTAGACCCTGGAACTCTTCTCTAATCTGTTGTTTTAAGATACAATTATCTGTAATGAAGAAAGATATCTTAACTGTCCCTAATCCTAAACTGCGCCAAAAAACACAAAAGGTGCATATTATTGATGATAGCGTACGGCGAGTCATTCAAAAAATGGTGGCTGCCTCACTAGATTGGGAAAAATCACACCCACACGAAGTCAGTGCTGCTATGGCCGCCCCCCAAATTGGTGAACCGTATAAAATCGTGATAATTCGTGATGATCTAGAAGATAAAAATAACCAGGGTTTTACCGCCCTGATTAACCCCGAAATTGTTAAAAAAGAAGGCCAGATAGTTAAAGATTACGAAGGCTGTTTAAGTGTACCACGTATTTATGGTATGGTACCCCGTAATAGCAAAGTACGCCTTAAAGCTCAGCTAGAAAACGGCCAAGAAATTAGGCTTAAAGTAGCCGATTCTTTAGCGCGAACGTTGCAACACGAAATAGATCATATTCATGGCATTTTGTTTATCGACCATATAAAGGGCAACGAAGACGCTTTTTTTGAATTAGACAAAAATGGTGATTTACAACCGCTAGATTATGCGCAAGATATCAAATATAACAAAGATTTGTGGCCAGATGAAGAGTAAAATTGTTTTTTTTGGTACTGGACCCGTGGCAGCCGGCTCGCTGTTAGCACTGATTAACTCCTTTGATATAGAACTGGTTATCACCAAGGCTGCACCAGCACATTTTAAGGGCGACAAACCAGTTGAAGAACTAGCCGAACAGTACAATTTACCATTATCATTCGCTAACACGGGTGCGGAGGTTAGCCAAATTATTAGTAGCAAGCAGCCCAAAAGTATAGTTGGAGTGATAGTTGATTACGGGGTGATAATACCACAAGACGTACTTAATGCTTTTAAACTTGGCATTGTAAATAGCCACTTTAGCCTGTTACCACAGTGGCGGGGTGCCGATCCAATTACTTTTGCTATTTTAAGTGGCCAAAGAGTAACTGGCGTTAGCCTGATGATAGTAGAACCAGCGTTAGATACTGGCAAATTAATCGCCCAAAAAGAATTAGCTATCGCCGCTACCGATACCACGCCTATGTTAACTGATAAATTAATTAATCTTAGCAATCAAATGCTACTTAAATATTTACCACTTTACATCGACGGTAAGGTTAAACCAATAAACCAGCCACACCCCCAAAAAACCACTTATTCACGCAAATTGCTTAAAACCGATCAGCGGTTAGACCCTAGAACTATGACGGCTGCAGAATGCGAACGACAAGTTCGAGCGTTTATTAGCTTTCCAAAATCAAAGCTAGTCATTGCTGACCGCGATTGTACCATAACGGCTGCCTCAGTAGACGATGTAAAAACCACAACGCTTGATCAACAATGCCAAGATGGCAAATATCTGGTTATAGAAAAACTAATACCGCCAAACGGTAAAGAAATGACGGCATTAGATTTTATAAATGGCTATTTAAGATAGGATCTGGTCTTTATTGGCACTAATTTCTTTTTTGAGTTCTTCCATTGTGTCGGCTACTATTTGTCTGTAATCTGGACGATTTTTAGTGAGCCATACAATTGACGCATATTCATTTTTGAGTTCTTGGCTATCGGCCTTAAAACCGGCTTTTTCTATTAAGGCTGTGTAAATTTCGTCGTTTTGATAATCACCAGCCGCTAGTAGTGTTTTATCTATAGTAGCGTTGTCACCATCGATAATCTTTTCGAACTCTTCAATCTGATCTGGGCTGAGACCATCTGACATTTTAGCACCAACACGTACTTCAAGTTCTTCCCGCACATGCCCTAAAAATGCTTCTTTACGCTGTGTGGGCATATCAGCTAACCCAACTGATTCTAAAAAGCTATCATCTAGTTGATACATATATTCTCCTTATGCCTACATTTTACACTATTAAGTGGGATTATTGAAGGCTACGCTGTTTAACTTCGCGGGTGTAAAAAACCAAACGATCGTCAATTTCTAGCGGTACTTTTTTGCTAGTTTTCAGGCTAACACCACCCATTTCACCTTCTATCAGCTCTTTTACATCTTGCTTTTCTTTTTGTAGCCCGATCACCTCTAAATCTTTGGCTAAATCTGCTTTGTTGTGAACGGCGCGACATAGTGAGCTTGCGGTGATTTTACCCTTGGTAATTTCACCACCGGCGATTAGTAACTCTTTGGTAACTTTAAACACCCCTTTAACTTTTAACGTGCCTACCTCTGTTTCGATTATTTCTGGGTCAAGCAATTTTGACATTTCGGTTTTAGCGTCATCTAGTAGTTCGTAAATTACCTTAAAAATCTTAATTTGCACTTTACGCTGAGCCGCCAGTCGCTTAATAGTCGTCGCAACTTCAACGTTAAAACCGTAAATAATAGTCCCTTCATCACTTAAATACACATCATTTTCGTTCACATTACCTACCCCCGAGCCAATGACAGATACGCTAATTTCATCTTTAGTGTCAATTAGTTTTAAGTTGTCGATTACAGAAGTCAACGAACCTAGAACATCAGCTTTTACTACCACTCTAAAATCTTTCATATCGTGTTTGTGGCTAATCATACGCAACATATCACTACTAGTGATATTGGTCATGGCCGCACTTTTTACTAAGTCTACCGCAGTTTTACCGGCTAATTTTTTGGCAACTTTTTCGTTCTTTACTACTGTAAACTTATCACCAAATTGTGGTACATCTTTAAAACCGGTCGCTGCCACTGGGGCAGATGGACCAGCTTGACGTATGGGTTTACCACGATCATCAGCTAAAGTACGGATTTTGCCATAAACTGTACCAACTACCACAAAGTCACCTACCTCTAACAAACCCTGCTCTACCAGCAAATTAGCTACTGCCCCTTTACCAGTCTCTAGGTGTGATTCAATCACTAAACCTTCGGCCGGAATTTTTACATCGGCCTTTAGTTCTTCTATATCCGCTACTAGCAAAATCATATCTAGTAGTTTATCTAGATTTTGGTTAGCTTTAGCGCTAATTGGTACCATAATAGTATCACCACCCCATTCTTCGGGGTTTAACCCATAATCAGTAGCTAGTTGCGCCATTACTCGATTTACATCAGCCGCTTCTTTATCAATCTTGTTGATAGCCACGATAATCTTGGCGTTAGCGTCGCGTGCAAAGTTTATGGCTTCTACAGTTTGTGGTTTAACGCCATCATCGGCAGCTACAACTATTACCACAATATCTGTTAATTGTGCCCCGTGTTGGCGAATGGCCGCGAAAGCTTCATGCCCAGGGGTATCCAAAAAAGTAATCAAACGGTCGTTATGTCTTACCTGGTAAGCGCTAATATGCTGCGTTATGCCACCAGCTTCACTAAGGGCTGTTTTTTTGTCCAATAAAGTGTCCAGCAGAGTAGTTTTGCCGTGGTCAACATGCCCCATCACCGCCACAATTGGCGGCCGCGTTATAGCGTTAGCCGACGGTATATGTTTGTGGTGCACCACATCTTTAGCAGCATCTTTTTTTTCTAGTTTTACTGGTAAACCTAACTCTTCAACAATTATCGTGGCTGTTTCGAAGTCAATTCGTTGATTAATAGTAGCTACTACGCCATTTTTAAACAATTCGCCAATTAGTTTAGTCACTGGTATATCAAGTAGTGTAGCTAATTCGTCCACCGTGATAGACCCAAAGATACTTATGACTTTTTCTTGTTCCATAATATCTCCTTTCTACCATCGTGTTGGCGGTTATTTTTTGTTGCAGAACCCAAGTGATATCTTACGGTTTTCTTTATCGATATCTAGAATCTTAAAATCTTTACGTTCGTTTAGGGTAAAGATCTTTTCTGGGTTGTTATCTTCACCTTCACCTAGTTCACTAACATGCACCAGTGCTTCTACCGCCGGGCTAATCTGTACAAACGCCCCAAACGGTGTAATGCGCGTTACCGTGCCTTCAACCTTATCACCAACCTTAAATTGTTCAATTTCGCTTAACCATGGATCTTCAACCAGTTGTTTCATGCTCAGACTTAGGCGTTCTTTGTCTATTGCAATGATCTTGGCCTTTATAGTGTCACCTACTTTTACATAGTCACTAGGGTTATTTACACGTTCCCAGCTAATTTCGCTAATATGTACCAAGCCTTCGATACCATCAACATTCACAAACACGCCAAAATCTACCACCCCTGTTACAACACCTTCTATAGTGTCGCCAATCTTTAGTTTTTCGAACCGTTGGGCTAGACCATCACGGATGGCTTCTTTTTCGCTAAATATCAGCTTACTGTTCTTTTTATCGGCATCTAGTATACGTACCTGGATTGGTTTGCCAACCAGCACGTTTAGCCGCTGTAAAATCTCGGTTTTGTCGGCACTGCCTACCCGTGGGTAGTGTTCGGCACTTAGTTGGCTAACTGGCAAAAAGCCCCGAATATCTTCGTATTCGGCTAATAGCCCACCTCTGTTAGCGTCGAATGGTACGACTTCGATAGTACGGCCTTCTTCTAGTGCATCGGTAATTTCATCCCAGCCGCGGTCTTTTACGGCCTTGCGTAGGCTCAGTAGTGCGTAGCCGTTGTCCATTTCGGTGTCTATTACGCTGGCAGTTACATCGTCGCCCTCGTTTACACTTTTGCTAAAACTGACCTCACGTCTTGGTACTAGGCCTATACCCCTAGCCCCTAAATCGACTAGTATTTCATGTTTTTTAACTGACAAGATTTTACCCTCTACGGTTTCACCCTGTACTAGTTGTTGTGACTCACTACTAGCCCCTGCTAGTAATTCATCCATTGTTAAATTGGCTTTTGCCATCTGTTACATTCTGGGGTCTTTTAGAGCAACCCCAAACTCCTTCCTTAATATATTTTCTATGAGTACGTTAAAACGCCCCACACAGATTAAGTCTATTGTAGCTTATCTGGGCTACTGGTGCAACCTTACTGCACCTATTTTCGGGCTAACCGTTTGGAACGAATATAACCCGTTGTAGAAAAAGCAACGCCTGCAAAAGCTATAGGGGTGACTATATTTATGCCACCAGTAGTAGATAATTCACTCGGCATATCTAAACTTTCGGCTTGAGTTTGTTTTTCGGCTGGTTTATCGCTACTTTTAACTGGGGTCTTCTTAGTATCGGTAGCGCCAGTTTTACTAACATTGGTATCACCCTGGTTAGAAACTACAGCTGGTTTAGCTACCGTTAACCACACCGTCACACCAACCATTAAAACTACGACCACCCCTAGAAAGCTACGCATTCTTTTGCTCTTAAACATCACACGCTCCTTTTAATACCACCATTGTACCAGATATGCTAGACTAATACCATGACTAACAGTGTACTAAGGCACGTTATGGCTGATTTCCCAAAGTTTACGTTTACCAAAGCAGACGATTTTTCGTGGCAACCCAAAGAACGCACTGTTAGTTATAACCCCGAAGCGGCTGGGGCAGATTTACTACTGCTACACGAACTCGCACATGCCACCCTAGGCCATATAAGGGCTGCCAGTGACGTTGAGCTACTTAAGCTTGAGGCAGAGGCCTGGGCTAGGGTCAAAATGCGCCTAGCACCCAAATATGGGGTTAAATTTAATGAAGATTTTGTCCGCATCCATATGGACACCTACCGCAATTGGCTACATACCCGCAGTTTATGCCCTAAATGTGATTCTACCGGCTGGCAGATTGATAATAACAGATACAGATGCCCTAACTGCCTAGCTACTTGGCGAGTAAACCCAGCCAAACACAAACGTATAAAACGAGTTTTAGACAAGAAATAACCCCTAAAGTTAGGGGTTATTTCTGCGATCACCTATTATTTAGGCAACTTTTTTGCTACGGCGTGAAATTCTACCACCCCTTGCACCAGCTATACGAGCTAGTTCGGGGTTAGCAGCAAAACCACCAGTGTGGCCTAAACGACCACCTTTTTGACCAATCTTGGCATAAAATGCTGTGCCGTATTTGGCCTTGTTAGTAGCAGCAGCTTTTAAACCGCCAGCTTTAGTACCTGCCATATCTGTAATTCCCTTCTTTAATTACTATTTCCCACCACTTACAAGCATTGTAGCACAGCGCTTACGTTTTGTCAATATACATTAACATATTATTTATTATTTAATAGCATTTACATTATGCGCGTGGTGGTATACACTAGAGGTAATTGAGCTACATGCGAGACAGCTTAAGCTTTAAAAAGAGCCCCTGCAAGGGTTCTTTTTTACTAACTTACCACTCCAAGCAAAGGTCTTGCAAGATCTTTGCTTGTTTCAGTCTGTCACTGTACGCATTGCTCGAATAGTTTTTTCTATTAGCTCGTCCAGACTCCAACCTAGCATATCTGCGCCTTTTTCTATAACATCACGCGAACAACCAGCGGCAAACTTTTTATCTTTAAATTTCTTTTTAACACTTTTTAG
Source organism: Candidatus Saccharimonadota bacterium (assembly GCA_009778675.1). Lineage (GTDB taxonomy): Bacteria > Patescibacteriota > Saccharimonadia > Saccharimonadales > Saccharimonadaceae > WRFU01. The sequence continues at coordinate 5,213 of WRFU01000004.1, read as the reverse complement.
CTCTAGGTCTTGTACACTTTTGCTGGGGCGCATTAGGGCTACAGCACCGATCAGCCCTGTTAATTCATCTGTTGCAAACAGAATTTTTTCCATAAATTGCTCTGGTTTGTGCTTAATGCCGGTTAAGCCGTAACCGTGCGACATAGTGGCGTGGATAATATCTTCGCTAATGTTGTTTTCGCGCAAGATTTCTTCGCCTTTTACACAATGCTCATCTGGGAACTGTTCAAAATCGATATCGTGTAACAGCCCAACCACCGCCCAGAAATCTTCCTTTTTAGGATCATATTCTTTGGCAAAATAGCGCATTACACCACTAACCGTATGAGCATGTTTAAGATGAAACGGCTGCTTGTTGTATTTTTCTAATAGTGTTTGCGCTTGTTTTAACGTTGGTATCATGGGGGTAATTATAGCACAAAGAAAAGCCGCCGATACTTGAGCGCGTGATTTATGCAAAATCAGCAACTTTTCTTTGGCGGCTTGAGATGGTTTATTATTCGATTATCTCCGAAGTCTGAATGATAACCGAATAGCACTGATTCACATACCCTTGGATTTTATCTAGGCTTCCAGCTTTCTTTTTAAGCCGGTCTAAATCACCTTCTAGCCCAAAAGCTAAGGCGCACGCTACGCCTAAACACCAAATCTCAAAGAAGTGATGCGCCTCTTTTTCAGAGTTTAACTTTGAAGGATAGCACACAAAATCTTTGCCATCCTTAGATAGATGGGTATGGAGGCACGGCTTTAGCTCTGGATCATCTGTCGACGGCATCACTAAGATTTCCATCTCGTAGTTTGACTCTGGGACTGGATAACCATTTTCAGTATAAAACTCATCTGGAAGCTTCAAGTCAGTTGGAGTTTCTGCGTGGTGCACCTTACACTTAAATTTCATCGGACCTTTCCATGTTGAGACTACCGTTACAAACAACATAACAATCACCTCCTTATTTGCCCAAAAAAGCATACTGAGGGTTCTTTGCCAAGAACCTGTCCACATACTGGCGTAGTGGAGTTTCGTCATGTATGGCTTTAAACCATCCCATTAAGACATCTACCCAGCCGTGATTTTTTAAGTACAAGCACGCAAAGGCGACAGTATTAGTACTCCATATCTCTGTACCGTCTTCACTAACTACCACAAAGGCCTTCCGTTCACCTTTAACATGTAGTATGGCAGCTGTGGTGTCCATGTATGGATGACATAGCACACACCCGCCAGTTTGCTTGACAATCGCCTGTACATCGTCCTCGTAAACCACGCGACCCGCCATCTGGCTCACTTCCTTTCACAAAAATAAAAGAGCTATCCGTTAGCCCACCCAATAAGAATCTGCTGTTAGTATAGCACAAAATAGGGCGTACAAAAGCAAAGGGGCTGGTCATTACGATCAGCCCTTGTGTACCCTTGTAAATGCTAAGCGCTCTTGCCTATCTTTTAAAACCGAGGCCAGTAATACAGCCTTAAGCAAGCGTCTTTTTCTTCCCAGCTTTGCCTCCGTTCGAAGAATGTCTGAAAAGCTTTGTTGGCTGCTATATCCGTGATAGAGGGTACAGAGCAAGAGAATTCTTTGCCATCCAACATTGGCTGAAGCCTATTGATAAGCAGCTGGATTGTATTAGTCTCGAGTGATTCACCTTGAAGATTATCAACCGAATTACCTTTTTCATCAAAAATGACGAAATTGGCATAGCCTGGTTCTTCGCCCCAATGGGTTCTCAAAGCAATTAGCTTACTTTCACCCTTTACATTGATAAGGCATAATGCGGCAGGAGCTTCAAGCAATTTACGGACATCAGACATAGTAGACGACATGACACTACCCCCTTAAGGTACTACGGCTTTGTGCCGTATGGATACAAGGGAACATATACATTATGCCAAATCGCAAAAAAGGTCCTAAAAGGACCTTTTTCACATAATTCGGCATCGTGCTAGTTTCCCGCTTACGCAGTATAATCGCCGCTACTGGGCTTAACTTCTGTGTTCGGGATGAGAACAGGTGTTTCCCCAGTGCCATGGACACCGAACAGGAACTTTTACGTGCTCAGATTTAACTGATTGTAATGTCACCCGAAAGCCACACTACCCGCAAAAGCCCCAGTTCGATGTCAATCACCGAATAAATTTTTAAGATTGACTTTGGCAATTTAATTACCAATTACTGATCAAGTCTACCTTATCACCATCGGTTAAACAAGTTAACCTCAGTGACAAGGACATAAAAAGGCAATGACTCTATTAGTATGCTTCAGCTGCACGTGTTACCACGCTTCTACCTTGCACCTATCAACCAGATATTCTTTCTGGGAGTTCATAGGGAAATCTTATCTTGAAGTTGGCTTCGCGCTTAATATGCTTTCAGCGCTTATCCATTCCGAACATAGCTACTCGGCAATGCAGCAGGTGGCCACAACCGATACACCAGCGGTTCGTCCACCCCGGTCCTCTCGTACTAGGGGCAGATCTCCTCAAATTTCCTAACGTCCATACCGGATATAAACCGAACTGTCTCACGACGTTCTGAACCCAGCTCGCGTACCATTTTAACCGGCGAACAGCCGGACCCTTGGAAGGTGCTCCCCCTCCAGGATATGATGAGCCGACATCGAGGTGCCAAACAGCGCCGTCTATGTGAACTATTGGGCGCTATAAGCCTGTTATCCCCAGGGTAACTTTTATCCGTGTGCGCTGTCTTTCCCACATAAATTGTACAAATGTACTTACAGCGGGTCATTTGCTCCGACTTTCGTCTCTGATTGGATTGTAGTCCTCACAGTCAAGCTGGCTTTTGCGCATACACTACCACTTCGATTTCCATCCGAAGTTAGCCAACCTTTGAACGCCTCCGCTACTCTTTAGGAGGCAACCGCCCCAGTTAAACTACCCACCATACACGGTCCTCTTACCGGATAACGGCAAGAGTAAGATTTAAATAACACAAAGGGTCGTATTTCACATTGCGACTCCACAAATACTAGCGTATCTGCTTCAAAGTCTCCGACCTATGCTACACATCATATAACTCAAATCAATGTAAAGCTGTAGTAAAGCTCCATGGGGTCTTCTCGTCCTGGTATGGATAGACGGCATCTTTACCGCCAATGCACTTTCACCGAGGCCTTCGCCGAGACAGTGCTCACATGATTACTCCATTCGTGCGGGTCTGAACTTACCAGACAAGGAATTTCGCTCAATGCGTTTTTAACGTGATCGCAGTTCTTATGATCTCGATCACCTCTACGTCGCCGCAGAGATCAGACTGTGTCTTATCCCGTACCAAACTGGTGCGAAATTCTGGCGTATCAGTCGTTGAGGATTCTAAACGCTTTTTTTGCCTGTTAGTTTGCGATGCTAGGTTCTTAATTCTTTCAAAACCTTGTTCGCTTAGGTGTTCTCTTTTTTCTACCATTGCTACTACCTTCGAAAAAATCTCAAAATCATTTTTCTTAGCAGTGAATAGCTGATATTTATTGAAAAAGGGGATAATTATGCTTGATAAATCGTTGCGATCCCTAACACAATAACGGTAAATGTCTTCTTTGTGATTGTCATAACGCTTATTAACGTAAATGTGCCCGCAACCGAAATATTTTTCGATTTTTTCTAACACATTTAGGCTTTTAGCACCTTGGGTAATGACAAATTCGGTAAAAATCTGATAACCGAATCGCATTGTTCTATTTTTGACAAAACTTATAGAAAACGTCCCCTCACCATCTGTAAAACCAACTAGCCATTTAGCATCTAGTCTTTCCTGCTCGTTATCCGCAATTTTTGGATTGTTACTCATATATTATAATTATATCACTTATGGGTGAATATAACACATAAGTACCAAAAATATCCTCGGGTTTTCAAGCAAATAGCCAGATTCAAACATACCATTACGGTATGCTAGGCAACTTTTTCCTTACTTGTTTAACAAGTCACGACCGTCCTAGTATTTACGTACCACCTAAGTGATGCGCAAAACCTTAGGACGATCATAGTTATCGCCGCCGTTCACCGGGGCTTCAGTTTCCACCGTGAAGCAGTCCCCTTAACCTTCCGGCACCGGGCAGGAGTCAGCCCCTATACATCCACTTTCGTGTTAGCAGAGACCTGTGTTTTTGATAAACAGTTCCGTGAGCTCTTTTGTTGCAGCCTCCATCGCACTTGGTGCGAGGTGGTCGCGCTGTCTCGATGAAATTCTAAATGTTGTAAAAGATACTACATATTAACCACTTGTCACCAAGACAAACACGGCTCCCATCAAAAGCGATGGAGGCAGACCTTATCCCGAAGTTACGGTCGCTTTTTTGCCGAGTTCCTTAGCGAAGGTTCTCTCGTAGGCCTTAGTCTACTCGACTCGAGCACCTGTGTTGGTTTGCGGTACGGTTGGCTACAACCACGCGTTAATCTGCTTTTCTAGCCAGCGCCTTTTCCAGAATCGCGACTCTAAAAGAATCACTTTCATTCCCTTCGTGTTCCCACTAGGTTAGACGGATACATACCATGAATCCGCTCCGAATATCTCACCGTGAACAGTTAACAAATTGTAGTCAGTTCAGGAATATTAACCTGATGTCCATCGCCTACGCTATAACGCCTCGGCTTAGGCCCGACTAACCCTGAGATGATTACCATAGCTCAGGAAACCTTGCTCTTACGGCCGACAGGATTCTCACCTGTCTTATGGTTACTCATTCCAGCATTCTCACTTCCTACCGCTCCACCAGACCTTCCGATCTGACTTCACCGCAATAGGAACGCTCCTCTACCACACATGCCACCCCGTAAGGCGACACATATCCATGTCTTCGGTATAACACTTAGCCCCGTTACATTTTCCACGCAAGACCTCTTGACTAGTGAGCTGTTACGCACTCTTTAAATGAATGGCTGCTTCTAAGCCAACATCCTAGCTGTTTAAGAAATCTCACCTTGTTTCCCACTTAGTGTTAATTAGGGACCTTAGACGATGGTCTGGGCTGTTTCCCTTTTGAGCGACGAACTTAGCTCCGCCGTTCTGACTGCCATGATTACACCTATGGTATTCGTAGTTTGTTAAGGGTGGGTACGATTGCTCGCCCCAGTCCTTTACAGAGCTCTACCCCCATAGGCTACTACATAACGCTAGCCCTAAAGCTATTTCGAGGAGAACCAGCTATCTCCGAGTTCGATTGGCATTTCACCGCTAACCACAAGTCATCCAAACACTTTACTG
>WRFU01000003.1 GCA_009778675.1 Candidatus Saccharimonadota bacterium | reverse complement strand
CGCATGTTGGTCACTAGGGCTTTTTTGGCAGCCATACGGCGCATACCTAGTGCCAAAATAATCGAAATCGCTACTGGCATACCTTCTGGTACGGCCGATACTGCCATGGCAACTACAAACTGCAAACTATTTAAAAATGGAATACCTTGATAGATTGCAATTACTAAAGTTACTAGCGATATTATGCCCACCACTATGGCGATTTGGGTTACTAATTTATTAATCTTGACCTGCACGGGGCTCAGAATAGTTACGTTGCTAGCTAGTTTAGCGATCCGGCCATATTCGGTGTTATTGCCAGTGTTGGTCACTAATACGGTGGCCGTGCCGGTTATCACAAAAGTTCCAGCAAATACCATATTAGTACGATCATAAACTTCTCGACTACCCCGCAGGGCATTGATAGATTTAACAATCGGTTCTGATTCACCAGTTAAAATAGCTTCGTCAATTTTTAAGTTGCTTAGTTCTACCACCCGTCCATCGGCCGGGACGCGATCGCCTTCGTTTAGAGCTATAATATCGCCGGGCACCAACTGCTCAATACCTATGGTTGTTTTTTGGCCGTTACGCCACGCTTTTACCATTTGCTGGGTCTGTTTGCGCAAAGATCTTAAAATACGACTGGTAGAAAATTGTTGAATATAATAAATTGCCGCGTTAATAGCAATTATTATCATAATTATTACAAAATCTACTACATGGTGCTGCACTATACTAATAAGCCCAGCTACGATCAGCACTAGCATAAATACGTCTAAAAAGGGTTCTAACAGTTTCCGCCATAGGGCGTCGGTTTTAATAGTTAATTTGTTGAGCCCAAACTTTTCTACTAAGCTAGCGGCTTTTTTGGTTGTTAAACCTTGCCCTAATTTAACACTGTGTTTAGTTAAAAGGTCAGTGACCGACTGATTATATTCAAGCATTAGCTTTATTGTAGCAAACTTTGACGGCGGGCTCTAGCGGCTGGTATCTGGACAGTAAAGGTGGTGTATTTATTCGGTACACTCTTGACACTGATTTGGCCACGCATTAATTCAGCCATTTGTTTAGCTATCGACAATCCTAGTCCGTAACCTTCTATCTTGCCGTTGCTAGAATGTGCGGTATCGCTGCGGTAAAACCGGTCAAATACGTGTGGTAAATCTTCTTTTTTAATCCCCTCGCCCTCATTCGTAAAAGATACCGTCACAAAACGACCCTTACGTGCTATTTCCAGCACGATCTTTGAGTCTGGCGGGCTATATTTGTGGGCATTATTCAGTAAAATTCGGGCAATATCGCGAAACAGCGCTCGGTTAACATTTGCTATACAACCAGGTTTGCCTTTTAGCACGATTCGGCGGTAGCGTAATTTATCTTTGCGCATGACAAAGGCTTTATATAAATCAACTGCTTCAAAATCTACTTTTATCGATTGGGCATGTGATAACTTTAACAATATACTAGTTAAGGTTGAAAGTGATATGACTTCTTCTAGGTTGCTTTGCAGGACTTCTTTTAGGTCAGATTTAGTGGCTTTTGGATCGGTTAAAATAAATTCAATTTCGGCTCTTAGCGTGGCCAGCGGTGTATTAAGTTCGTGTGAAGCATTCGAAATAAAATCAATTTGGTTACGTTGAGCTTCTTCGATCGGTTTTAGAGCTCGACGGGCTCGAAAATAACAAACCACACTGCCGATTATTAGTATAATAATGTTTAACCTTAGCATAGTCTGCAGGGTATGTTCTTTTACGGCATCTAAATTAGTTACTACATATTCTGTGTGAGTTTGGTCAACAAATGCGATATCTGCCATATCGCTAGTGGCAGCGCCATAAATGGCGACATTAAATACCAAGCAAATGACAACCAATAATAACAAATACCAAGTAGTCAGTTTAAAGGTGGCCGATTGAGTTAAGGTTAAATACTTCATTATCTTCTATTTTACATCGATACTATATGTGATGTAAAACTAGCTAAACGTCGCTAATTTTGTAACCAAAACCGCGGGCAGTGTGAATTAGCGGCTTTTTAAATGGTTTATCGATTTTTTCACGCAGGTATTTAATGTAAACTTCTACCGTATTAGGTAAAATATCAGCGTCATAATCCCACACATGGTTCATGATAGATTCTTTGCTAAGCAATCGCCCGGGGTTGCGCATTAAATATTCCAATAGTGCAAATTCTTTAGCGGTTAGTTGTATCATTTGACCAGCTCGTTTGGCTTCGTAGGTAGTGGTGTCTAATTCTAAATCGCCCACTGTTAGTATATTGCCTAGGTGGGCTTCGGGTCGCCTTAGCAAAGCCCGTACTCGTGCTTGCAGCTCTTGCAGAGCAAATGGTTTAGTTAAATAATCATCAGCACCACTATCTAAGCCAGTGATCCTATCCCCCACCGTATTCATGGCTGTTAACACCAAAACCGGGGTGTGGATCTTTTTATCACGCATCGCTTTCACAATTTCTAGGCCATCGTGACTACCAGGTAGCATGCGATCAATAATCATTAAATCGTACTTTTCGTTCATAGCCATGGCGCAACCATCGTCACCGTCATAACTAACGTCCACGGCGTAATGCTCGCGTTCTAAGGCTCGCTTTAGAGCATTGGCTAGTTTGTGTTCGTCCTCTATTAATAGAATTCTCATGTCGATATTATTCCATAATAAGCTTAGAATCAACTTAAGGTTTTTGTCAATAGTTATGGTATCGCTTAAGCTTTTAGGTCAATCTTTTTAAGTGGTATACTAGCAAAATGAAGGTTTCAGAGTTTTCATATCACTTACCCCAAGAACTGATTGCTGCCCATCCACCAAAAACACGTGGTGATGCCCGGCTGTTAGTGCTAAATCGCCAAACTGGCGCTATATTAGACAGCAAATACGCCAATCTTGTCGATTTTTTGCAGCCCGGTGATGTGTTGGTGCTAAATGACACCAAAGTCATGAAATCACGTCTAAAACTTTTCAAAGTTTCAAATGGTGCTGAACGCGAAATCATCGTGTTAGAAAAGCACAGTCACGATAATAACTGGTATCAGCATCATGTCATGTACCGTGGTTCGCTTCGAGTTGGTGACAGGCTGTCTGTTCACCAGCCAATTTCTGCGCGACTCCCGAAGAACGGCGAGGTAGTCAGTGACGAGTCCCGTAACGACGGGCACGAGGAGCGGCGCAGAAATTGCGCTGGTGGACAGACAGCCGCAGGAGATATAAAGGTTACAGAACTTTTAGGCAACGGTATAGCGGTGGTGTCGAGTAATATCGATCTACTTAAATTAACTCAGCAGCATGGCATGCCACCCCTGCCCCCATATATGCGTCGTGACGCTACACCCGAGGACATCAAACGCTATCAAACAGTTTTTGCACACGACCCTGGTTCAGCCGCTGCCCCAACTGCCAGTTTAAATATGACTAAAGAACTGTTGTGTAAGATACAACGTAAAGGTGTAATCGTTAAATATCTTACCCTACACGTTGGCTTAGGTACATTTTTACCAATCCGTACCCAAAATGTCGAAGATCACGACATCCACACCGAATATTTCACTATCCCAGCCGACACAATCGAAGCCATTAACACGGCCAAATCCACTGATCACCGCGTGGTGGCTATCGGCACGACTGTTACGCGTACGTTGGAGTACGCGTATAAAGATGGGAGCAGCCAGCTTGGTCGCCATGGCGACTCGGCTTTGCCGACTGGCGTTGAGGGAAGGAATGTGTCCTTCCCTCAAGAGGGCGAAGCCGATATTTATATTTACCCTGGCTACAAATTCAAGGTTATAGATGTGCTGTTGACCAACTTTCATGCGCCCAAAAGCACCGTGTTAATGCTAGCGGCCGCATATGCGGGTTGGGATAATCTACACGCCGCCTATAAACACGCTGTAGCCGAAAAATACAATTTTTTAAGCTATGGCGACAGCATGCTGATTATTTAAGCTTTTAATTCACCAGCTGCGAATTTTTGTAGAGCTTTTAGTAATTGTATCTTTTCGGCGGCCTGCACTCTGGCGGCTAAACTTTCTGGCGTATCATTTGGCGCGACCTTAACTTTTGTCTGCATTATTATATTGCCTTTGTCGTAATGTTCGTTTACAAAATGGAGGGTTACGCCGCTTTGTTTTTCACCAACTGCAATAACGGCGCGGTGTACGTTCATACCATACATGCCTTTGCCGCCAAATTTTGGTAATAATGCCGGGTGGGTATTTACGATTGTGTATCTGTTGATTAGCCCTGAGCCGATCAGTTTTAGATAACCGGCCAATAAGATTAAGTCAATTTTATAGTCTTTTAATATTTTCACTAACTCGGCGTCCATTTCGGCTGGTGTGGTAGTTTTAATCACGTAGGTAGCTATACCGGCTCTTTTAGCCCGTTGCAAGGCATAGGCATTTTTGGTGTTCGACACGACTAAACTTATATTAACATCCAACTTTTTATGCTGGATGTTATCAATAATGCTTTGCAAGGTTGTGCCATTGCCAGAAGCAAAAACTGCGATATTTATCATGCTACTATCTTACCATTTTATTTGGTGCTAATATAAATATATGGTAAAAATCACTCACATTGGCCGCGCCTGCTTTCAAATCGAAGGCAAAGATATTAGTTATGTTGTTGATCCGTACGACGAAACTGTCGCGCCAATGCCACATTTAACGGCCGACTATTTACTAATTAGCCATGAGCATGGTGATCATAACAACCGTGCGGCCGTAACAGTCACAAAGACTGACACGCCAGCCAACGTCAAAACTATTGCTAGTTTTCACGACGATGAACAAGGTGCTAAGCGGGGCAATAATATTATTCATGTAATTAATGTCGATGATGTTAAAGTTTGTCACTTGGGCGATTTAGGCCATTTGCTGAGCCCTGAACAAGTTGCCGCTATTGGTAAAGTAAATGTGCTGATGATTCCGGTTGGCGGTTTTTATACTATTGATGCTGCCCAGGCTTTAGAAGTTATTAATCAGTTAGAACCACAAATTATTATCCCTATGCACTACCGGCCAGCTAAGGTACAAAAAGATGCCGGTAATTACAACATTGCTACTGTTGACGATTTTATTACCCTGGCCAAGCAATCTGGTCTAGACATTCAAACACCAAATCAAAATTGGTTTGACTATTCGCCCAACCAAACTGGCGTGCTGGTTATTTAGTCGCTTTTTTGCGTTTAACTTTGTCTTTTGATACTAATAGCACCGTACCTAAAATTAACAGTAATATCCAGCTACCGGCTGCATAGGCGACACAACCCACAAATAGAAAAGTCGCAAAAGTAGCCGTCGTATTTTCGGCCTCTTTTAGTGAGTAGGCGCCAATTACATAATAGTTTTTGTACTTAATCCCAACCGTGGCATAACGATAACCAGTTTTTGGCTGCCAGGTCATGCGGTTTTGGCTGTGTTTATTAATATAAGTAAGACTAGCGTCCGGATATTTAAACTCCATATCGGTCACATTAGCAGACGACACCACAAACTTTTTGTTATTGTCATAGATTAGCACAAACGGCGTGTTGGTCGATACATCTGTGATAATTGGCAAGGCATGTTTGGGTTTTTGACCATGTTTCAGCCCGAACACCGTTTGCTTGGCAGCCGTAACGGCCGGCTGGTAAGCGTTTAACCGTTGTGATTGCTGGAAAGCCACAAAAGTGCAACCAGCCGTAAACACGCCGGCTATCATTAATAGTACCCATACTATGATTAATTTTCTTTTCATTTTTACCCTCCTTTACCAATTAATTGGCGTTTTGCCATGATTTTCTAAATAAAAGTTAGCTTTGCTAAAATGTTTGCAGCCAAAAAATCCATAGTTGGCCGAAAATGGTGATGGGTGGGCGGCTTCGAGCACCAAGTGCTTACTGGTATCGATTAAGCTCTTTTTACTTTTGGCATCTTTACCCCATAGCATAAAGACTAAGTTCTCGCGGGTGTCACTTAACATTTTTATCATAGCGTCGGTAAATTCTTCCCAACCCTTGCCACGGTGACTGCCAGCCTGGTGAGCCTCGACGGTTAGGGTGTTGTTTAGTAGCAGCACACCCTGTTTTGCCCAGCGGCGCAAATCACCATTAGTCGGCATGGGGCTACCAACATCGTCGTGGATTTCTTTAAAAATATTGACTAAACTGGGTGGAATTGGTACTTGCGGATTAACCGAAAATGCTAAACCGTGTGCCTGGTTTGTGCCATGGTACGGGTCTTGGCCAATTATGACCACTTTTACATTATCTAAATCAGTTGTAAAAGCACTAAATACCTGCGACTTTGGCGGATAAATCGTAGCGCTGGCATAGGCATCTTTTAAGAACTTGCTTAGGTTTTTAAAATACGGTTTATCAAATTCCGCATCTAAATAAGGTTTCCACGAAGGATGCATGTATATATTTTAACATGTTAGAATGATTAAAGATGGAATCATTTAATTTTAAAGTAGCTGATACTTTACCCGGTACACTAGCGCGCACTGGTGTGATAACTACACCGCACGGGCAGATTAACACGCCGGCCTTTGTAGCAGCCGCCACCAAAGCAACAGTTAAAACCCTAACCAATATTCAATTGAACGAACTTGGTGCGCAAAGCGCATTAGCTAATACTTATCACCTATTTTTACAACCTGGCGTTGATTTAGTAGCCCAGGCTGGCGGGTTAAACCAGTTTATGAACTACCATAAGCCGACTTTTACCGACAGCGGCGGCTTTCAGATTTTTAGTTTGCCAGATGTTAAGATTGACGACAATGGTGCTGTTTTTCGTTCACCGATTAGTGGCGAGCGTTTTACTATGACACCCGAAAGTTCCATGCAAGCTCAATGGCAAATTGGTGCTGATATCCACATGGCCTTCGATCAATTGGCTAAATCAAATCGTAAAGCTGACATGCAAGCTGCTATGGAGCGCACCCACCGCTGGTTAGAACGCTGTGTGGTTGAACATGGTAGGTTGGTGAAGTCGACAGCTCAGAAACGGATCAATCAAACAAGACCGACACCGCAGGCACTATATGGCATCGTTCAGGGTGGTAGTTTTTTAGATTTGCGGCAAAAATCAGCCGAATTCACAGCCGACCAGCCAGTTGATGGTTTTGGCATCGGTGGTGTATTTACTGCCAACAATATGGATAAAATGTTGCAAATCGTAAACAATATCTTGCCAGCCGACAAACCACGTCACTTACTTGGCATGGGGGCTGAACCACTTGATTTATTTATTGGCGTCGAAAACGGTATCGATACTTTTGATTGTGTCGCGCCGACTCGCCAGGCTCGCAATGGCGCGCTGTATACACATCATGGTCGGATCAACATCATGAATGCCAAATATAAAAACGATTTCACACCGGTCGATAACGATTGTGAATGTTATTGTTGCAAGAATCATAATAAAGCTTACCTGCACCACTTATTTAAAGCCAATGAAATTTTAGGGCTAACCCTAGGCAGTATTCACAATGAATACTTCGTAATACACTTAGTCGATCAAATCCGCGAATCTGTCCAAAACCAAACTTTTAACGATCTTAAGACAAAATTTTTAAAAACCTATTATTCGTAAGCTTTTTATTTTTGTGGTACAATAAAACCAAAGTTTAGTAGAGGTACTATGAAGGTAAATATAGGAATAGACACAAAAACATTCATCCGCTTTTGGCTAGTGGTCATCGGCTTCGCGCTAGTAGGCTTGTTGGTTTACCATGCCCGCACTGGCATCGCGATAGTCCTAACTTCTATATTCTTATCGGTTGCCTTAAACCCAATTGTAAGTCTAATAGCTAAAAAACTCCCCGGCAAAAGTCGCACACTAGCTACCACTATTGCCTATTTGTTTGTAATATTAGTGCTTGGGCTAATTTTATTCCTGGTACTACCAACCATAGTATCGCAAGTCACAAAATTTGCTCAAAGCTTACCAAGCCTAATCGAAGGTTCGGTCAACCAATGGTCGGGTTTAACGCGCTTTGCTAGCGATTATGGGTTAGGCAAATATCTAAATGAATTCTTTAATTCGCTCGAAGGTCTATCGACCACCTTTGCCCGCAATTTAGGCAGCAATGTTATGGTTGGTGCTGGTTCATTAATCGCCATTTTTACCAATACCCTTTTAACCCTGTTTTTAACTTTCTTGATGCTTATCGAAGGCCCAGGGTTAGTCGAGAACATCTTAACCCGATTAGATAAGAACAAGCAAACTAGACGGGCTCGCAATGTGATAAAACGCATGTACAAAGTTGTTACTAGCTTTGTCACCGGCCAATTATTGGTAGCGTTGATCAGTGGCGTAGTTACTTCGCTGGTAATGTTTTTGATCTGCCTGATATTCAATATTTCGGCCTCACTAGCTATACCAGTTGGTGTATTAGTATCGGTGCTTAGCCTAATCCCCGTGTTTGGCGCCACAATTGGTGCCGTTATTGCGGCCATACTGATTGCTCTAAACAGTGTTGGAGCGGCCATTGTATTTGTAGTTTACTTTATAATTTATCAGCAAATCGAAAATAACCTGATTGTGCCAACCGTGCAGTCCAAAGCTAGCCGCCTACCAGCGGTGGTGGTGTTGATGTCGGTTATTATTGGTATTTACACTTTTGGACTAATCGGTGGCATTATTGCTATCCCAATTGCCGGTTTCATCCGAGTTTGGGTCGAAGAATATGCCGATATCCGGCTGAGTAAACGAGCTGCTCACAGTGTGAACAAACCATCGTGATGGGTCTAAAACTGAGTTGATAGAGCATTCCCCCTTTAGGGGGTTGGGGGCAGCATGCTCTAGCGGCTTAGTTTTAGACCCGTTACGCAAAACCTAATCAATATATCGCCAGGTAGCGCCACCATTCGGCCGATCGTTTAACACAATATCATTATTTTGTTCGATTTCATCGCGCAATTCATCGGCCGCCTGCCAATCTTTATTATCACGCGCCAGTTGCCGGGCAATAATTAATTGTTTGGTATCTTCGTTGATATCAGGTGTTGATTTGTCTAGCCCCAATCCCAGTAGATCATCCAAAAACTTTATAAAATTTGCCAAAGCTTCTCGATCGATTTCGCTAAGTTTAAGTTGCTCGAGTTTACTAAAAATACTATCGACATAAGCCAAAGCTTGCGGCGTATTTAAATTATCGTTCACACTTTGAGTCACGTCGTTTTCTAGTTGATTTAGCATTTTAATACTTTCTTTCGTATCCTCGGGCTCAGTTAGTTGATGTCTTAGCGCCGCTATGGCTCGCCAATTATTTAAACGCTGCCTGGCGGCCTCTAAATCTTTAAAGGTAAAATTACGATTCGTCATAAATTGACCTTGCAGCACCCACATTTTAAAATCAACTGGCTTAAAACCACGCTCTTTAATATCATCTAAGGTATAGCCGTTATTTAGGCTTTTACTCATTTTTTGCCCATCAGCTGTTATGTGGTGGGCGTGTAACCAATAGTTTGCCAGTGGCTTGCCAGTTGCAGCTTCACTTTGGGCAATTTCATTGGTGTGATGTACCGGAATATGTTCAATACCACCAGTGTGGATATCAATCGTATCACCTAGTTCTTTTTTAATAATCGTACTACATTCTAAGTGCCAGCCGGGAAAACCAGCCACTTCACCTGGTTTGTCTAATAAATCAACTGGTGTTGGCCACTGCATGTCATGCGCTACTCCAAGCTGCACAAACTTCCATAGCGCAAAATCCGAAATATTACGTTTTTGCGGATTATGCTCGACTCTTGCCCCGGCTTTTAGCGCTTTAATATCTAGGTGCGCAAACTTAGCATATTGCGGGAACTTAGCCGTATCATAATAAATGCCATCATCAATTTGGTAGGTATAGCCTTTCTTTTTTAGTGTTCGGATCAATTCTAAATCTTCATCGATATAATCGGTCGCTTTTGAGATTTTATAGGGCTCAGTTAAATTAAGCTCGTTAAAGTTCTTTAAAAAGTCGTTGCCCCATTCCTCGGCTACCTGCCAAGCGGTTTTACCTTCTTTTTTAGCGCCTTTTTGCATTTTATCTTCACCGGTGTCAGCATCACTAGTTAGATGCCCGACGTCAGTTATATTAAGTACTCGCTGTACGTTATAGCCACCTAACATTAATGCCCGGATCAAAGTATCCCAGTAAATAAAGGCCGTGTAGTTACCCAAGTGTTGTTTGGAATAAACCGTCGGGCCACAAGTGTACATTAAAACTTGGCCAGATTTTATGGGTTTGAATTCTTCTACCTTTTTGGTTGGTGTATTATACAGTTTCATTATTGATCATCCCAACTGTCATCCTGAACTACGATCTTGTCATCCTGAACTTGTTTCAGGATCTTGGGGTCAGATTCCGAAACAAGTTCGGAATGACGGGAAGAGAGCAGTTTACCTACTACATTGATTATTTCGTTTACCACTTTATCATAATCATCATACACCCTAAAACCAGCCGCATATTCGTGTCCGCCACCGCCAAAATAGCCAGCCACTTGGTTGGCAAGTGGCAAATTAGTGCGAACCTTGCCGGTTAATTTACCATCGGGGTAGGTTTTTATAGCGATACTAACTTCGACGTTTGTAACCATGCGCATTTCTTCTAGAATCAGCACATTTGGGTTATATTGGTCGGAATATTTCTTGATATCTTCCCATGGAATATGTACCAGCGACAATCGGCCGTCCAAATAATATTCAATTCGTTCAATTAATTTACCTTTGTATTCCAAAATCTCCGGCGATTTTTTCATTAGTTCCCGCCGTGCATCTTCTATGCCACTAGGGCTAGCACCAAGTTTGATCAAATTGGTCGCAGTCTGGTAAGTATCAGCTGTGACGTTCGGTGTGGTCAGCCCCAAAGTGTCGCTGAACATACCAGCCAGCAGGTTGTTGGCGGCTTCGCTGCTAATTTTTAACTTACTATCCACAAAAATCTTATACAGCATGGCGCTAGTTGCTACCGCCGGTTCAATAATCTTATCATGCCTAAAACTCAAATCATCGGTCACATCATGATGATGATCGATCACCAACACTGGATTTTTGTTTAGCCAATCTTTAGCAGCCGGATCTTTTAACACCTTAGAAAGTAATACTTCACTCGCCGTATCAACAATAATAGTTGCATCAGCTTTATAGTTAAACTCATTCGTCACCCTATCCCAACCCTTAAAATAACGCAAGTATTTTGGGATGTCGACCGGGCAATATAAAATTACGTCTTTGCCTAATTCTGTTAAAACATCTTCTAATGCCAAGGCGCTCCCAAGGCTATCACCATCTGGATTTTCGGCTTGAATCACCAAAAAATTCTGGTAATCTGCCAGTAATTTATCAAAATTTCTATATTCCATATATATAGTTTACTTCACTTCCTACAATGATCAAAATATTAATCACTCTAGGAAGTGGGACGGAAAGTATTCAGCGTTGCCCACTTCGTTGTTGATGCTAAAGTAAAATGATAATTACAAATACAATAGCAATGAGTCCAACAAAAGTACCACAACCGCCTAGCAAAAAATAAAATTGTACGATAGCTACATCACTTTTTCGGAAGTATTTGGGCATCGGTAAGTTACAACCAGAGCCATAACTGTCGGCTAATTCGCTTAATGCCAATGACCCTAGGCCAAGTAGTCCACATACCAATACAACAGCAATAAAGATTTTCACCCACACCATCGTAACCTCCTATCCGAAAATCTGGCTCAACGTTAGCAACAAAAAGAACAAACAGCATCCGTAAAATATACTTGCAAAAATAGCCCACATCAGGTCATCACCGTCACTCTTTGTGTATAGTAATGACAAAAACTTACCCGAGAATAAAAGTATTGCAGCGCTAAGCATCATAGAATATGAGCATATTACTACCTTCCGTCCACAAATTGTTATTAGCGTATACACGCTTAATACGACCTAATTTATAGGTATACCTCCATTGTAGCACACTGGTACAGTTTTGTCAATATAAAAATTAGATTTCTTGCCGGCCTTCTAGGGCGTGGGTTAGGGTGACTTGATCGGCATATTCTAAATCTACCCCTACTGGCAAACCACGGGCTAAACGGCTAATTTTAAGTTTGGGGTATAGTTCTTTTAGGCGTTTTTGCAAAAAAATAGCGGTACTTTCGCCTTCTACGCTGGCGTTAGTGGCCACAATTATCTCTTTTACTTTATCTTGTTTAATGCGTTCGATTAACTCGTTAATATGCAATTGATCTGGTCCAACGCCGTCTATCGGCGAAATTGTACCACCTAGCACGTGGTAAGTGCCCTGGTACTGGTGGGTGCGTTCCATAGCCATGATATCTAGTGGTTCTTCGACCACCATTACGGTGGTTTTGTCGCGATCTGGGCTGCTATATAACGGCGAAACTTTATCGTTTGGGCTAATTAACGCAAATGTTACCGGGCAAATTGCCACGCCATCGTGTAACTGGGCTAGACTTTTGGCAATACTTTTAGCGATTTCGCTGTCACTTTTTAGCAAGAAATAGCCATAGCGTTCGGCAGTACGCGCCCCAACCCCTGGTAATTTGCCCAGGTCTTCTATGGCTTTTTCTAATGCTTTTGGTAACAATACTGTTCTCCTGTCATTCCGAACTTGTTTCGGAATCTGACCCCAAGATCCTGAAACAAGTTCAGGACGACAGAGGTCAGAGTCCTAAGCTGCCCAACCCGCCCATTAACGGTTTCATTTTGTCGCTGGCGATTTCTTGAGCTTTAGCGTAACCGTCGCGCATGGCGATTTCGATCCAGTGTTCTAGTTCGGTGATATCGTCAAAATCAATCTTTTCGCGATCTAATTTAACACTTTTTATCTTTAGTTCACCATTAATCTGCACTGTAACGGCACCGTCCCCGGCCTCTACTTCTACGACTTCTTTAGCCAGTTCTTTTTGAGCCTTACGTAGCTGATTAATCATTTTTACTTGGTCAAACGCCATAATCTCTCCTTTTGTTCCTATTTATTATAGCAAATTAATCATACAAGTTTGCTATAATTGTCAATATGAAAACACGCGAAGATATACAAAACATGGTTTGGGATAAGATCCGAGAGATTAATGATGGCAGCATAACTTTGATTAATACACATTCTAGCGACGATCAATTTATCGAGCTAGTTGAATATTTTTTACCGCAAATTGATGAAACACCAGATGGACAAGAGCTGGCTGATATGCTTTTTGTGTCGCGATCTGGTTTTTATAATGATAATATTCTTGCTGAAATAAAATCGGATCTTGGGACTCTTGATGCTCCAAACTCTAAAGAATACGTTAAAGAACTCAAAAAGAATATAGCCAAAAATATAGCGGTCTATAGAAAAAGAAAAAGCCAGTAAAAACTGGCCTTTTCAAATAGAGTTAGATGTTGACGATACCGCGGTTGTCGTCAATGTCGATATCTCCGGCTTTCTTCTTATCCTTGAACGGCTGTCGCATATAGATAACATCTGAGTGCTCGTCGATAACTATATGACCATGTCCGTATCCCACAGGATCACCGATACCATCGAAGAATACATTAATCTTGCCATCTTTACGATATTCGAATTTGACTTGCTTGCCATCCATATACCCAATATCGGGCGCAATGACCATCAACATGCCACGATTTTTATCTTCGTAACTGGCTTTTTGTGCTTTCACTTCATTCAATCGTCTTTGGAATGCTTCCTTGGCTTGCCGATGCGCCTGTCTGGCCGCTTCAAATACTGCTTTGGCACTTTCGTGCTCTTGCTTAGCACCGCCGTATTGGCTTTGTACTTGGCTATGGCTGGCTTTAACTTCGTTGTAGGCTCGTTTATAGATATCAAAGTCGGTATTACTGGGTTTTTGTAGTGATTTTGACTGTTCAATCAAGCGTTTGACTTCTATGTTATATTCGTCACGGCGAGCCTGGTAACTGCGGCCCTCAGCTGCGTAACCTGGTGCAGATGCCTTCTCGTCGTGCTCATAGGCATATGAAGCTCGGTCAAAGGCGTTGCCCATACTGCGATGCGCGTCATCGGCACGACTTTTAGCTTGCTCGATCTGACTAGACAGGCTATCCATCTGCTGTTTGTAGTAGTTCCAGGCCTGTTGATTGCTTTCGTAAGCGTTGTTCATGGTTTCGCGAGCCGCACAAACTCTTTCCCAACTTGCATCTAGCTCTCGCTTTATAGCCGAACGCCTGTCACCTGCTGCTTTCATGGTTTGAAACGCGTTTTGCTGTTTATTGAATGTTGCGCTTTGTTCTGTTTTCAACCTTTCCAGCTCTGCATCTTTGCTCATGCATATCACTTCCAATCTCTATTTCAAGGTACGATAAATGGCGGCCGGTGACCGCCTCTTCCATTTAGATTATATCACAAATAGTATTATTCGTAAATATACACTCGATCGGCGTCTTCGGCCATGGCAGATGTTACAATGCGGGTAAGTGGTAGTTTAGTTTTAACCTCACTACTACCCACCACTAATAAATTAGACTGTAAATTAGTTGGCATGCTAGCCGTAACTTGCACTTTAGGGTATTGGTCTTCGATAATTTTGTAAAAGTCGTACTTAACACCCTTGGGTGTCACAATTACCGAAGTTGGCTTTAGGTTACGCTGGACTAAAGTAATATCATTGCTGTAATGTTTAGCTACCTGTGGTGTGTTCCAGTAGCCATACACAAAGTGCTCAACACTTGCCCAGCCCATCGTTATGACCAAGAATAATATTGGCACTAGCCCAGCAATCCGAGCATAGGGGTTATGCGGAAACAGCGAATACCAATTTTGCAGTAGGGTCTCGATACCGACTGCCAAAAAGATAAAGGCCGGTATAGTTATTAGGTAAAATTGATCTGGCACAAATACCAAAATAGCGGCTGCGACTGTACCTAGCGCTAATGTGGCATAGCTGCGGGCACTGTAGCGATTTTTGGTGCAAACGTACACTCCATAAATTATTAACGCTAGAGCCGGCATGGCAAAGATTGGTGTCAAAATCGAGCTATCTTCAACCGTATTAAATGTCAAGAACGATGTTGCGACACTGTGCAAATTAGCGAAGATATTAAAACTGATTAAATCTTTACCTAGCAGTAATCCGACAGTGCCAACATCGTGCATAGTTGCTAAAATTAGCGGCAGAATTGTTATAGCGAACGTTAATATGCCCAAAACTAAGCTAATCACGGGTAGATTTTTTATAAAAAACCGTAAATGTGGCTGGCTAACGCAGACGATTAGTAACACTGCCACCAAATAAATCATCAATGGCGTGTACAGGCTTAAACCGATGGTAATAGCTAGCAAAGGCACCAATATGTAATAAAGATGCTTGCCGGTGGTGATTAATAGCCCGAACAACAATATTAGCAATGGGTATAAAATGTATAGAATATTCGGTGTGCCACTTTGGGCGCAGTACAAAAACTGCCCGGCTGTTACAGCAATAGCCAAAGTTAAGATTGTAATACCTGGTTTGAACCACTTAAGTAGCAACCATAGCAAGGCCAAACCGGCGGCAAAGGCCAACACCATGGCTGGTAATTTAACGCTAAACACCGATAAACCCAGTAGCGCGAGACTGTTCTGCTGTAACAGCTTAAACGGCCAGTTAATAATTGCGCTGCTTAAAAAATTGCCAGAATTTAAAGCATGACTAGTTATGGTGCTATCAATTTCGCCGCTACTTAAACCACGAGTTGCAAACCGAGCCCCAAAGATCACTAAACCGAGTAACAAAATCACCAAGCTATAGCCAATTACGTAGCGATATTTATAAAAAAACAGTTGGTCTACTCTGCGTTTCACGCCTTGCGATCCTTGTCTAACGACATAAATCGTAGCGAATCAGGGTGGAAGTAAAGTTCGATTTGCCCAGTTGGACCATTACGATGCTTAGCGATAATAAGATCGGTAATATGCTGGCGTTCAGTTTCGGGATTATAGTAATCTTCGCGGTAAATAAACATGACTATGTCGGCATCTTGTTCAATTGAACCCGATTCACGTAGATCCGCCAGCTGTGGGATTTGTGGGTTGCGGTTTTCTACCAAACGACTTAGCTGGCTAATGGCTATAACCGGCACATCTAATTCACGAGCGATTAACTTTAATCCGCGACTGATTTCGCTAACTTCTTGCACGCGGTTACCATCGCCACGGCCACTGCCTTGCATTAACTGCAGATAATCAACTACCACCAGCCCTAAGTCTTGATCATGCGCAGCGCGCCGGGCTTTGGTACGCATTTCTAGCACTGTCATACCGGGTGTATCATCAATAAAAATCGGCGCCTCGGCCATTTCGCCCATGGCATCGCTAATCTTGCTAAAATCTTCATCGGTTAAGTTACCGGTGCGAATATTCCAGCTATTGACACCCGAAGCATCAGCTAGCATACGATCGACTAGTTGTTCTTTACTCATTTCTAAGCTAAAAAACAGCACAGCCTTTTTGCTGATCGTTGCCACGTTGTAGGCTAAATTTGTCAATAAAGTCGTTTTACCCATGGCTGGCCTAGCAGCAATCACTATTAAATCAGACTTTTGCAGCCCAGCCGTTTTGTTATCTAAATCACGAAAGCCAGTTTTTAAACCACGCAGTTGTCCTTTATTTTTGTGTAATTCTTCTAAACGATCAAAACTATCATCCAATATACTGGCCATACTCTGCAAATCTTGGGTTAGGGTTTGATCCGAAGCATTAAAAACTACGGCCTCGGCCTTGCTTAGTAGCTCGTTAACCTCACCGTCTTCGTTAAAACTCATTTCGGTAATATCGGCACTGGCTTTGATTAACCGGCGGCGGATGGCGCATTTACTAATAATTCCAGCGTAAGCATCGGCATGAGCACTGCTTGGCACATAGTTGGTTAACTCTGTTAAGTAGCTAGCGCCGCCAATACTTTGCAACTGTTTTTTGCTTTTTAGAACGTCGGTTAAAGTCAACAAGTCAACTGGTTTATGACGTTCGTATAAATCCACCATACCGTCAAAGATCACCTGATGGGCTTTGTCATAAAAATCACCAGCTTTGACGATTTCGGTGGCGCTAGGCAACACATCTTCGTCTAGCAAAATTGCCCCCAGCAAGCTTTTTTCGGCATCTATATTCTGTGGGGGAACTCTTCCCGCGTCTTTAGTCGTCGACATCGATCTCTTCTCCTCCACCCATTATATCAGCTATGGCGGCTGTCATGGCATCTTTTGGCTTGGGCGCTTCGGCTTTAACAGTTACAGCCACATCTTCAACACCTTGTTTAGTCAAAGCTTTATGCAGTAAATCGCGAAAAGTTGTACTTTCGAAACGTTTTTTATTAAATGCCGTGCGAGCGTAAATCGTCAGCCCACCATCGATCATTTCGTGCGTACACTTAGTCAGCAACGTGTAGTACGACATATGTTCTTGCTTGATATCTTCTAGCATTTTATTCCAATCCAATTTTACGTTGGTTAGTTTGGGCTTTTTTGGCGGCTCAGTGGTTTTTGGTTTTGACTCTTTCATAGGATCAACCTTGCCGTCAGTCTGGCTTGCTCTGTCGTCATCCTGGCTCACTTTATCGTTGCTCTGGCTCGCCCTATCATCATCCTGGCTCACTTTATCATTGCTCTGGCTCGCCCTATCATCATCCTGACCTGCTACATTGTTATCCTGAACTATACCCCCGTCGTCATCCTGAACTTGTTTCAGGATCTTAGGGTTAGACCTTGGCTGAAGGTTTTCAGTCCCAAAATCAGCCGTTAGGCTAGTCAGCAGTTTAACTTCTGGATGTGATGATCGTACCACGTCGGTCAATTTATCTAATAGCACTAAATTAGCTGGGTTATTGCTAATGTTCGCCAACACGTAACTAATCAGCTGCTCGGCGATTGTCTCGGCACGCACCCCAATCTCGCTTAAACGGTTAATGCTTTTTACCACGTCGTCAATCGAATAATTTTTGGCCGCTTCCAGAATCTGTTTAACAGCATCGTCGCTGGCCAGCCCGAGCGATTTTTCAACCATTTCTAACGTAATTTTAGCGCGTTTGTCGTTCATGCTAGAAATCTGATCTAGCAAACTAATACTATCGCGCAAACTACCGCCGCCTTTTTTGGCAATCAGCTCTAGCGCTTCATCGGTAATTTTAATCCCCTCTTGGTCGGCAATATATTTTAGGTGAGCTGCGACTTTATCGGTTGGGATTAGCCTAAACACAAACTGCTGACTACGACTAATGATCGTAGCTGGCAACTTATGAGCATCAGTGGTAGCCAGAATAAATACAATGTGCTCAGGCGGCTCTTCTAGGGTTTTAAGCAGAGCGTTAAAAGCTGGCTTACTTAGCATGTGGACTTCGTCAATAATGTAAACTTTCTTTTTGGCACTAGTTGGCGCGATTTGTACCCGTTCGCGTAACGCTCGAATATCATCAACACCATTATTACTGGCAGCATCAATTTCGATAATATCTAGGTAGGAATCTTCATCGCTGTAGGGCAAGCCGTTGATTTCGTGCGCCAAAATCCGCGCCACACTAGTTTTACCTACCCCACGTGGACCAGTAAACAAATAAGCATGGCTAATACGATCTTGTTTTATGGCCGCCTCTAAAATATCAGTCACATGCTCTTGACCAATAATTTCCGACAGCTTTTTACTGCGGTACTTGCGGTATAACGCTCTTCCCATATTAGTTCTATTGTACTATTTTTAGCTGATTCTAAAAACTATTGACATTGTTGACCATGTGTGCTATACTGTTATAGAATAGGGTTTTTTGTACCCTTTTTGTAGTCTTACTCGAACACAGAAAGAAGGGCGGTAATTATGTCAGTCTTAGTAGTCAAGCATCCTGATTTAGAATTATCTGGGGATCAAAACAGATTGGCGGAAATACTCGGTGTCTTGGATGATGAGGGCATCGAGTATAGGGATGAGCCAAACGGCTCTGGCCAGTACATACGCCTATATGTCAATGGTCAACGAGTCTGCTCCATCTATACCGTTGGAGAACTCTACAAACACCTTGGTGCTATAAAAAAAGCACTTTGGTCAGATGACTGAGGAGGAATTATGGCAAAAATTAAGGCGGAGATTCGTTATAATCCAAATGCAGACCCTAAGGGTATCGACGACATCATCCAGCTCTTTGACGAATACAGGATTAGCTATCTGGAATACCCAGATGACAGTATCGTAGGGCTGCCTATCACTACTATCAACGATGTTGATTATGAAAGTTACGTTGAGCTTGAGCAAAATATCGATCTGATAGTAGGTGCTGGAGAATAAACCTGTGTTCTAGAACACAAAGAGGGAGCAAATTGCTCCCTCTTCTGATGTCTTAGTGTTTTACAAACTTGCTTCTACGGCCGCCCAACTGGCGTCTGGGTTGTCTTCTGGTATCTGGATCGTGACTTGATCGCCGGGGGCTAGTTTAAAGTAGGTCACGGTAGCTAGTAAAATTTTATATTCACGGCCGTTGGCCTCTACAAAGTATGAACCGTCGTGATTAATTAGCGTGCCGATTAGTTGTTTACGCGCCGCTGGGCCAATTTGCTTGTAGATAAATCCACCTTCTTCGGTAATAGTCAGCTTTAGAATATCGCCTTCGATTAATTTGGATTTACTGGCATAATTGACTGGTACTGGGTAACTTTTACCATCAGGTCCAATCATACTTTGGCCATCAAAAATGCCTTCAATAATCTTACCACCAGGTTCTACCGGTTCATTTTTGGTTGGTGCTACGACTTCGTCGGCACCGACCACACTCACTAATAACTCCTTGGCGGCAGCTAGATTAGTTTCTGCCTCTTGGATCAACGTTTTTAAACGCTTAACTTGTTTTTCTGGTAATTCAGACATACCTCGCATCCTTGTCTGTTTTAAAATAACTACTATAGTTGTATCAACCACAAACATTTTTGTCAATCGGTTTTCCACAGCAGCACCGAATACAAGGCTAAAAGCGTTGTAAAAAATAAGGCAATTTGACAGAATTCTAGCGCTTTATAATAATAAATGTGGAGAATGGTGGCGATTCTAGAACTTTAGGAGGTGTAGCAAATGGATAAGAGTGGAATGGATAATTTTCTACTTGATGCCGTAATAGGTATGGTATGCTTGGCTTTAATAGTCGGGGTTGGTTTATTTTTGATTACGCTTTAGGAGGTGTTCAAAATGGCATCTGTACATCATACAAAGTTGGATGTCATACTCAATATCGCTATGATTGTAATTGTCATAGGAGTTTATGTATGGTTATTCTTAGCGTGGCGTTTATATCCATAATTCATCTCAAATAACCCTGGTACAATACCAGGGTTATTTGCTTTTAACATTCGGTCAAATTGTAGTGCTAGACCAACTCGACGGTTGCGCCGGCTTCTTCTAATTGCTTTTTGATAGCTTCGGCGTCGTCTTTTGGCACGTTTTCTTTAACAGTGGCTGGGGCGCCATCGACGATAGCCTTGGCTTCGCCTAGGCCTAAACCGGTAACTTCTTTAACAGCTTTAATCACCGCAATTTTTTGCGCACCGGCATCTTTCAGGCTGATGTTATATTCGCTTTTGCCTTCATCGGCGGCTGGGGTGTCACCAGCGGCGGCTGGGCCAGCAACGGCAACGGCTGCGGCGGCTGGTTCAATACCGTATTCATCTTTTAGTATGTTTTTAAGGTCATTGACCTCTAAAACTGTTAATTTAGTTAGCTCTTCGGCTAGCTTTTTAATGTCTGCCATAATTGTTCTCCATTTCGTTTTAATAATTCACGGCTGAATAGTTGTTGCTGCTTTCGAGAGTAATACCTGTACCTTAAATTGTCATAAACATATATTCTTGACGTGACCGACAAGTTCGTCTTTTAAGACGGTGTCGGCTCACCAATGTATGACGTTTATGAAATTTATGGCTTACGGGTCGAAAGTAGTAATAACTATTCAGCGTGTCATTTGATTGCTGTTTAAGCTGCTTTGGCGGCTATTGCATCTAGCAAGCCATGTAGGTTGCCAGAAAGGCCATTTGTAATATCGTGCACCGGTGAAAGTAGTTGTGCCACCGTTTGGGCAATAAGCTGGTTCTTACTCGGTAAGCCAGCCAAGGCTTTAACCGCGTCGGTATCCAAATTCGCACCTTCGTTACTAAATGCACCGACAAGTGTTAATTGGGGGTGAGTTTTAGCAAATTTATCTAATACCTGGGCAGGTGCGACTTCGTCTTCGCTACTTAACGCGTAAACTAGCTGCCCATTCAAGGCCGATGTATCGGTGCTTTTGTAGGTATCGCTGCCCTGCATGGCAACACGCACTAGACGGTTTTTGATAACCTTAATAGCCACGTTTGCTTCGCGAGCCGCTTTACGCAAATCTTGCATGTCAGCTACAGAAAGGCCTGTGTAGGCCGCAAATACGACCATTTTAGAGCCTTTTAGCGCTTCGCTCATATCAGCAACCAAAGATTGTTTTTTATCACGACTAATTGCCATGTTATTCTCCTTTGGTTAATGTTGTTTGACCGAATTGTTAAGTTTCGAGTTTCGTCAAACTAAAAAAGTGACGATCGTCACCAAAAATCAAAGTAATTTTGCCTCGGTAGCAGATTAAGCGTAATCAAACACGGCTACTGTCTTTGGTAACTGATGATATTATAGCGTGTTTATTAAAACTATACAAATTATAAGAGTAAGCCCCCGCTATTGCGGGGGCTTATGTCGTATCGATTGTCCTGTTGATGCTAGTGCGCGCGCTCTACATAAGCGCTCCCACAGCAACCTTTCCCGGACATCTGTATAGCCTTTGAGATTGAAGTGCCATTCGGCATTCTTTCTTCGCTATACGCTGTTACGTTGTCTCTAGTTGTGACAGTTTGAATTGCTCTCATAATCGTCATCACCTCCTTTCATTGGAGCTATAACTATTAGCCTTTACACGACAACTCCCTCAAGGGCTTTGTAGTATTTTTGCAGCACGTAACTCTTAGTGTCACTTTTTGCATCCGTACAAGCTTTCTTGCCAAGGAAGCGAGCTTTACGACACCCACCTTTGCAGAGCGGCAGCAACTTGCAAGCAAGACATTCCCTATCATCAAACGGATTTTGACTTATGAAGTTAGCATATCTCAACGCATCTCTCTGTGTGCTAAAGCCTCCCCGGACATTACCCACTGATTCTGATTTATCCATACAGTGAGTGCACATAAATAGATCACCATCTTGGTCAATCAGAAATTCTCCATCAAAGTCGCACTCACAAAAATTATAGGTTCGTCCTTCGTCCATAGAATTAGTAACAAATCCAAGTGAATCAGCTAGCTCATACAATGGAGCCAAGTTTGTATATGGTGACTTGCCACGTTTTTCGGCTGAAAACTCAGTATTCGGTGTTCTACCGTTTTTGCTAGAGTATATCCACCGTAGTAATAACATACTCTTCTCTTTCACGACTTGCGGTATCCTGCCTAATAAATCAGGAATCCCGTCGTAGTTCTGGTCTGTAATATTTACTCTTAGTATATTAGCGGTATCTGAATAAACATTTTGGCAAAAATAAGCCAGGTTGTCTAATATCGTATCAAATGTACCAGCGTGATCCTTACGGAGACAACGATACCGATTATGGTCATCATGGTCACCATCTAGCGTTATCTGAACACCGCAGATGTGCAATTGACTTGCTAAGTCAGTAAAAGTTTTTGTCAATAACACACCGTTAGTTACGATCCCAGCTGAATACTCAAAGCCGTACTCTGTCTGTAGTGGTAAAATCTTTTTTGTGATGCAATGGATTACCCGCTTGTTGAGTAGAGGCTCTCCACCATACCAAGTCACATAGAGTTTTGACGCATTGCGTAATTGTGGTTTTAGCCACTCTATGTACGCATCTGCCGTTTCTATAGACATAAAATCACCTGTTTTATCCTCAAAACAATACGGGCAGTCCAGATTACACGACAGATTAGTTAGGATAGTGTGATGTAGAACACCGGAGCCAAATAGACTACGATTATATCCAAGTTGAAAACTCGCCAACTCATTTACGTAATCTTCTACTACAAATAGTTGCTCAACTAAGAAACCTAACACTTCTTGCTGCTTTATATCCTTTGGTATTAGCCCATTTTGTGTTAACTCCTCTAAATAACGAGCATGCTCAGGGTCGAACTCGGCGATATTCTTATACATGGTATTGTATAGGATCAACTTACCTTCATGCCGGACCTTTAAATTGTAATGGGAAAACTTCATGATATCCTCCTAAATCGATCGATTGTAATGTACAAATAAGAAATTACCATTTGTTTATACACTATGTTCCAATCCTTGTCAACGCATGATACAATTTATCTATGATTCAATTCGATCCAAGCCCCCAAGCTCTATTTAACCCTTTTGGCATCGGTATTAAACAAAAACAAGCTTTATTAATATTTGATGATGAGGCTTGGGAAGACTATGTGCCTACTTTGCCGACTGAGTCGTCTAGTGCTAACAAGAATTTTCTTGTCTATAAAGATACTTTACTAGTCGCACCTGCTAATACTGCTGGTGGTGCGGCAATGAGTGTACAAGACTTTGAGATTTTAATAGCAAGTGGTGTCAAAAAGTTTGTGGCATTTGGCACTTGCGGTTCATTAAAACTAGATTTAGCCCAAAATATTATTATCATACCAGCCGCAGCAATCAGAGAAGAAGGCGTAAGTTACCACTATTTACCACCTGGTGACGAAGTAACAGCACCATCATTACCGATAGAATTGTTTAAAAAATATGGATTAGAAACTGCTACAGGCAAAGTCTGGACTACCGACGCAGTTTTTCGCGAAACTGCTGATAAAGTTAAAATGATGCAGCAAAAAGGCTGTATCGCTGTCGACATGGAGCTATCGGCTATGCTAGCCGTAGCTCAGTTCCGCAAGGTAAAATTTGCCCAGTTTTTAATTATTCAAGATAACGTAGTTGGCAAATTTACTCACAAACTTGATCGAGACCCAGCTAAGCTCTTTGCCGCCGCGATGGATCTGCTGACAATTTTGTAATTTCGCATCATCAGTAGATCTTTTTCATGCTACAATAACAAATTGGTTGAGTTCGGTGTTAAAAACTTACCTAATTAGTTATTTTACGATTCTAATCCCCAACTTGCCAAGTATTAACACGATATTTGTACCACGGCGTTTGCCATCGGTTTTAATCAGGTGCGTGTGCAGGTGCGCCACACTCCGTACATGGTTGTTACTAGCTCGCGTAAATACCGTAAAACCCTTAGCCTCATAATCGCCAATGATATCCATATATTCAGCCCGTTCGGCGTTATTTAGCTCGTTGAATGATACTACATGGCGCTTGGGAATCAACAAATAG
Source organism: Candidatus Saccharimonadota bacterium (assembly GCA_009778675.1). Taxonomy (GTDB): domain Bacteria; phylum Patescibacteriota; class Saccharimonadia; order Saccharimonadales; family Saccharimonadaceae; genus WRFU01. The sequence goes on along the minus strand of WRFU01000003.1, from coordinate 19,251 downwards.
TGTGTTTTTACACCTTGTAGATCGAACCAATCATACGGAAATTTATTACGAATTACATAAAAGTGATCTGTAAGTTTGATTATCTGATCACTGTTGGTGGTATAATCACAAAAAGCACAACTATCCGCTTGATGCAGCGCGTAGTATTTATCTTTTTGCCGCTGCACCCGGCGTGTATCATAAATACTAACTCGATTTTTCATTACAGATTAGGATCGACTTTAATCCCTGGCCCCATGGTGGTGCTGATGTTGACAGATTGCACGTAGCTACCTTTAATGGTGGCTGGTTTATTGGCCATTAGGCTGTCCATAAATATTCTAGCGTTAGCTAGTAGTTTATCGGCGCCAAAACTAACTTTGCCGATGCCTAGGTGTACAATTGATTGTTTATCAACACGGTATTCTACTTTGCCGGCCTTAGCTTCTTTGACGGCTTTTAGCACGTTTGCGGAGACTGTACCTGCTTTAGGGTTAGGCATTAGGCCTTTTGGTCCCAAGGTTCTAGCATATTTACCAAGTTTTGGCATATAAGCTGGGGTGCTAATTAATACATCAAAATCAATCACGCCCTTATCTAACTGACGCAAAAAGTCTTCGTCACCCGCTTTGTCGGCACCAGCTTCTAGGGCTGCCTTGCTTTCAGTTTCTGGTGCAAATACAGCCACGCGGACGGTTTTACCATTACCATTTGGCAGGTTAACCGTAGCACGAATATTCTGATCGGCTTGGCGTGGATCAACGTTTAAGCGTACGTGGGCTTCGACTGTGGCATCAAATTTAGTCGGATTCGTTTCGGTCGCTAATTTTAAAGCATCTGCTAGACTATATATTTTGCCTGGCTCTAACTTTTTGCTAGCGGTTTGATATTTTTTACCACGACGCTCGATTTTTGGCCGAGCAATTGGTTTAGGACCCTTTTTAATCTCTGGTGCAGTTTCTGCGGTTTCAGCCTTGGTTTGTTCAGCAAGTACTTCATCTTCGTGTTTTTTGCTACGCTTGCCAGATTTAGCATAGCGCGCATCAGTTGCGTCAGATTCTGCTGGAGTTTCATCGGCATCATCCAGGGGTTTACTCTCACCATCATCATAAGCTACACCCTTGTCATCTTTAACTACATCGCCACCGTCATCCTGAACTTGTTTCAGGATCTCTGGCTTAGATTCCGTAACGGGCTTGGAATGATCAGCAATTGCTGCTTCTATTTCGGCAATCGTATTTCTTAAATTTAGTTTAGTTTTCTTATCGAGCGTTTTTAGCTCTTCTAGCAGTTCGGCTTTCTTGGCCATCTTTACTCCTTGTGGTCCTAACGGGCTACGAACCCTCCCAACGGTTAAATTTATCTCTGTAAAGTTTATCGCACATTGACTTTTTAGTCAATACGTAGCATATTTTAGATATACGCATTATTTGTATAAGTTATATGTTGTTGTGGACATACGAATTGAAAGAGGTGACAAAATGAGCACAGATAATGTATACGCAGTTTTAGAAGATTGTCCAACCAAGATTGATCCGGCGCTGTTTAAACAGGCGCTAGATGCAGCAAGTTCCGAAATCAGGGATAGAGCTACTGCTCCATTACCGCTGACAGGAGAAGTTGCAAAAGGAATGGATCCTTGGGAGATTAGTGGTGATAGGATAATCCTTGACACATTAGGCCCAGCTTCCAGTGCCTTAGCGGATTTGATTACCCACTGCCCCCAGCCAAAAAAGACCATCAGATACCGCCAAGCAGCACTTAAACGCCTAAAAAGTGTGGCAGCGCAACTTGGTTTTGCAGTGGAACAATATTGGGCAATTCTATATCTACAAAAGGCCGCCTAGCTGCAATTTCACAATGCACATTTAATAGGGGTACAACTCGGTGCCCCTATTAAAATTATATTAATTTCAAATCACTGATTAAACGATTAGTCAACAATTTCAACGCCCATACTGCGAGCGGTGCCAGCGACAACTTTTACCGCGCCCTCTAAATCGATGGCGTTCAACTGGTCTTTTTTGGCTTCAGCGATTTCTTCTAATTGCTTATGGGTAATTTTACCAACTTTTTCGGTATTTGGTTTGCCGCTACCTTTTTTAAGACCGATTTTTTCGCGAATCAAATCATCCACTGGTTGGCCTAAACATTCCCAGGTAAACGTACGATCATCATGAACTTTCATGTGCACGATTACATCTTTACCTTGCATATCTTTAGTAGCTTCGTTAAACGGATTGATAAAATCCATCATATTTAAACCCCACTGGCCTAGTGTGCTACCTACTGGTGGCCCAGCGGTTGCCCGGCCGGCTGGAATACGTAATTTCAAATTTCCAATGACTTTTTTAGCCATAACATGCGCAGAGCTTATGAGACAAACCCATGGTTTTTCTCATCGCGCGGACGACTGGCAAAGCCAGATCTGTCCGGCTGCTCTTTTCCTTTCCTAAGTTAAAATTCTGTTAATCAAGTGCGTAACTAGCGTATTTTAGCACATATAACAGTTTGAAACAATGGTGTATACTGGTAAGCATGAGGGATGTGAAGGATAACGCCTATATTTTGGTGATATGTGGTGTTATTATAGTTGTAATTTCAGCCCTTATGTTAATAGTCAACGGTGTTAATAACGCCATGCAGCGAGTGAAAAATGTCGAAAAAAAATACACCTATAGTGTGCCTTATGAAAAGATTTCCAAAAATTAAACAATTTACCAAAACCTGGCAATTTGCAGCCCTGATGGGTTGTTTGGTTGGTTTGGTCTTTTTTGTACTATTTTACGGTGTCAAAACACTCAATCCAACTTTTATAGACTGGATTTTTTCAACTCCAGCCCACGACAGCGCCCAACACTATTTTGGTTGGGCCTTTTTTAAAGCCGAAGGTTGGACCTGGCCGCCCGGTGCGATTAAAGGGTTGGCTTACCCCTTTGGCCAAGCTATCATCTTTATGGACAGTATCCCGCTACTGGCCATAATCTTTAAAGTATTATCACCAATTTTGCCAACAACTTTCCAGTATTTTGGACTTTGGACACTGGCTTGCTACATGTTAATGGGCGGCCTAAGCGCACTATGCATTCGACATTTTACAAAGAATCCACTAATTACCACCATTGGCGCTATCTTTTTTGTTAGCACACCACTACTAATCTTTCGTAGTTTTTGGCATCCGGCGTTGGCCGGCCAGTGGATAGTATTAGCCGGCATATTTTTACTGTTAAAACATCGTCTACTAAGTAGAAACCTAAAAAAGTTCATAACTTATTGGACTATATTAATGGTAGTAACTACCTTAATCCACCCCTACTTCTTGCCTATCACTGGCGGCCTACTAGTGATAGCACTAGCGATTGACCACAAAAACTGGCGCAAAACTTTATTAGGTTTGGCAGTGCCAATCGTCACGGCCTTTTTGGCTTTTTATTTAGCCGGCGGTTTAGCTGTGCCCGACAACGCCTTTGGCGGCGGTTTAGAATCAAAAGCCTTTCACCTAGATGGATTCTGGAATCCACAAGGTTTTTCAATCTTTTCACATTCAAATTATCCAATTTATACCGAAGGCCTGGCCTATTTGGGCTTGGGTATTTTAGCGCTAGCTATTTTTACGGCCATAGTGGCATTAGTACAAAAAAAGCATTTATTCAAGCCCATAAAACGTAAAGTATGGTTACCGGTCACAATAGTGCTAGCCGGTTTTTTGCTATTCGCCCTTAGTCCGTCTATCCAATTTGGCGACAAAACACTATTTACAGTACCTTGGCCGCAATTTGTAATAAGTATTTGGAATATCTTTCGCGCCTGCGGTCGTTTGGTGTGGCCAGTCTACTATCTATTAATGTTGGGCATATTGGTAGCTTATATTCGTCTAAGTAGCAAATGGCGTATTTGGGGAGTTATAATCCTATTGATCTTTGCCGGCATACAACTAGCCGACATTACACTGTCACCGCGAGCGCGTGATCGCCATAACGCTATTATGGCTATGCAACAGGAGTCAAACACCCCCAAAGTTTTAGCACTTTCGCCTATAGTGACTACCCAAAAACACTTGGTTATTTTAGATGGCAAGTTCACTGGTAATATGGAAGAATTTCCGCGGATGGCTTTAACGGCGCTATACTATAATTTAACGCTCAACACCGGTCATTTTGCTCGCTACCCGAGTGGTTTAGAGGATTTCCAGCATCAACAAATACAAAACCTAAAGACTGGTAAAGCCGATGTATGGGCTAATTTGTACATGACAACCGACGCTACACTAATAAAAAGTCTAGCTAACAAATATCACATCAAACAAATCGAAAAATACTTTTTTATCACGCAATAATAATTTTAAACCGACCGGGCCAAGCAATACCCCTTTAGGGGTTGGGGCAAATTTGCTTGGACTGGTTGGTTTGAGATTATTGGTGCCATTTAAGCTTGACGTTTACTATTTACCATTTTCGCCCTCCAGACCGAGCGTTTTGGCCTTCGGCCAAAGCCGACTGCCCAAAATGGCAAATAGCAAACGTCAAGCTATACGCGTACGCTATAAACAATCACGCGGTGGCTGTAAGTACCTTTAGCCGGCAAATACGTGCCGTAACATGTCATAATGTTCAACCCTTGGTTGCCACCACCGACTATTCCGTACACCGCCATACCCATATTAACTTGATCTAACGCTACAATTTGTACCGATGTTACTCGGTAATTGTATATTTGGCCGTCCCAGCCCACGGTAATAATGCTACCCGCGCCCAATGCACTTAACCTGCCGAATACACCTGGACTGTGGCCATCAATAAAACTTGCCCCAGGGTTACCTGGCGCTACACTGCCCGTGTACCAGCCAGCATCATATAAATTAGTCGGAGCATCAACTGCACCACTGGCTGTTAAACCTAAGTTAATTAAGTGAGCGCTAACACCAATAGCTGGGATTGAAATATAACGGCCAGGTGCTGGTGTAGGAGTCGATACGCGGGTCGGAGCGTAATAAGCAGTGCTAGTTTGGCTAGTTGTACCAGCAGTTGGCGTTTCAGTTTGTTTAGGTGTTGGCTTAGCGACTTCGGATAGTTTGGCGACTGTAGCTGTGGCGTCAATCTTAATGATTGTTTCTATACCAGATTTATCGGTTTCGGCTTGCGCATTATGGTTACCTAGTATATTAACAGCCAAATAAATAGGCGCTGTTACAATTAACACAGTTAAAATAAGTGATCTTATTAGCCCACCAAATTTTTTGGCATAATTAATAACCACAGGACTCCTCCCTGTTAACTATCTAATACACCCGCCCTTATTACTATCAGTATAGCACACTGAGCTATATAATGCAATAGCTATACAACCTAATTATTTATGTAATAACAATGTATTGACATAGCTACTATGCAGCACTATACTAAGGTTATGGATACAACAATTACTATTCGTACTAATGCGAAAATCAAAAAAATCGCTCAGACTCGCGCTAAAGAGCTAGGGCTTAGTCTAAGTGACGTTATAAATAATTCTTTGCGCCGCTTTGCCAGTGGCGAGGATATCGTTTACGACGATAACTATTCCGAAGACTATATAAATGAACTGCTGGCCGTTCGCGAAGAAGCTTTGGCGGACTATAAGGCTGGCAAGTTAAAGTCTTATACCGGGGATGAGTTTATAGAGCACCTCGATAACATTATTGCCGGTAAAGAATAGCACTTATGCCATAATCTAATCCATGCAAATTACTTACCATGAAGACAAAGTTTTTCTTAAGCACCTAAAAAGGCTGCCAAAATCCGTACAATTGAAAGTCCGCGATACCATTGTCTCTTTTCGGGAAGATCCTCGTCAAAAATCACTTCGCAATCACCAACTAAAGGGCAGTCTATCACTCTTTCGCCGATTATCATCACAAAATACCCTAAAAAGATGCCTGATTTAAAATGATAGATTTGCTATTCCATCAATGAAGAACGACGAACCCCATACTGGATAGTTAGGGGAGCGTCGTTTTTTCGTTAATACTATTTTTTAGATTAGTTATAGATTTTACAACTTTTTGACTTGCAGCGCGTCTAATTCTACTGGTGTGTCACGGCCGAACATGCTGACCATTACGCGAATCTTGCCTTTAACAGGGTCAATTTCGCTAATTGAGCCATCAAAGCCCTTAAAAGGTCCGTCAGTAATATTAACAATTTCACCAATCGCGTAATTAATGCTATATTTCGGATCTTCTACACCCATGCGCTTTTTAATTTTGGCGATTTCTTTTTCACTAACTGGTGTGGGGCTAACACCACTGCCAACAAAACCGGTTACCCCTGGCGTGTTGCGAATAATATACCAAGTTTCATCGGTTAACTTCATTTCTACTAACACATACCCCTGAAAAATCTTACGCTCGACGACCTTACGCTTGCCGTTTTTAATTTCAATTTGTTTTTCTTTTGGCACAATAGCGTCAAAGATTTTATCAGCCATATCTACACCGCGAGTCCGTTGTTTAATACTGTCCGCTACCTTATCTTCGTGGCCACTGTAAGTGTTAATTGCGTACCATGCGCGAGTTGAATCGTATCGATCTTTTGCCATATGCCTCCTAGCCTAGAGCCTTATTAAATATAAATGTAAATATCGCATCGAGTATCATGATGATTACAAAGAAAATCAAGGTGTAAATAACAACTGATAATGTCATGCTCCAGGTAGCGCGACGGTTTGGCCAACGGACTAAACGGATTTCTGCCCAAGAGTCCCGAAGATAACGCCCAACAGCAAACAGCGGTATAAGTAGCACTTTTAACCCTTTTACGGGCTTTTTTTCGACGTTTGGCGCTTTTTTGACCACTTTTTTAGGCTTATCTTCACCCGATTTTAGAACTTTGACTTTGGTTTTATCGTTAGCCATCTTGCTCCTTAAATTAAACAAATCTGCATACGCAGATTGTCAATAGCTAGTGTAAGCCACCTGGCACAATATGTCAATTGCAAAATAATTATAAGCGGAGTATTATCGCATGTAGAGTGAGTAGACAAAAATCTAAAAATCGTCGTTATGCGTGGTGGTTGTTTGTTGGCCTGTTTTCGGCCTTGATTACTTCGCCTAATGCTTTATTTCTAAAAATTGCTACTAGCCAAATTGATGGTTTTACTATGCCACTGCTTAGAAGTATCGTGCTTGTAATAGCGTTACTACCAACAGTCACTGTTGCTTCTGTGCGATATCGTAAACAAATTAAAAAAGCTAAAAAAGATATTTTAATTGCGGCTGTTTGTTTAGGATCCTGCACGGTTGCTTTTGCTATTGCTATTTACTTAGGCCCAGCTAGTCATGTGCAAATTGTAGCTTTGCTCACCCCTATACTTTTGGTCGTATTTGTGGCAAAAATCATCCATGAAAAAATTAAGCGACGCGCCAAATTAGGCATAGTGGTAGCTGCCATTGGCGGGCTCTTGGCCGTAGCTCTGCCAGCGATAGCTGGTAAAGCCATGAGTTCTAGTTTTAATGTTTTACAAATACTCTTTGCTCTTGCCAACAGTGTGCTATATGCATTGGCGCTGGTTTATTTACGCCGAAGCCGCGAACAAGGTGTACCAATTTTTGTAGTCGTTATACTATCTGGTTTCGTAACAATCATACTAGCAATCATGGGTGGTCTAGCATTCAGCAAAGTGCCAATGCTGGAACAAATCCGATCACTTAATTGGACAGGGTGGCTAATTGTGCTATTCAACGGATTAATCGTGGGGATATTAAGCCGCATATTGAGCGTCAGCAGTTATCGTCACATTGACGCAGCTGTAGCCGGAGGCATTGAATATCTAAACACTATTCTTGGAATTATGCTGCCATTGGTTGTTTTAGGCGAAAAACTATCGCCAGAACTTATTGGTGGTGGATTATTAATGCTAATTGGAATTTACGTCGCCGAAGGTCACAAACATATGCACCGACATCGTTTTGGTATTCGTTATAAAAATAAAGACCCCGAGCCTGAGTTGATGGTAGAATAAGTATGCTAGATTTTTTATGGATATTTTTGATTATTAGTTGCACAATACTTACGATTTATATATTGACAAAACTAATCTATGCTTACAAACATTTCTATTTTCAGCCCAAAAAATTAAAGCAGCCTGCGCTAGAAGAGCGGCCGAGTGTTAGCATTTGCATTGCTGCCCGTAACGAAGAACACGCCTTAGATAGCTGCCTAGAGGCCGTAATCGCCAGTGATTATCCCAAATTAGAAGTTATCGTGCTAGATGACGAATCGGTTGACAACACATCGGTTTTAATCAAATCCTTTGCGGCTAGCGGCATTCGGTTCGTCGAAGGTGGCGCGCTGCCCGAAGGCTGGATGGGTCGTAATTATGCCTATCAGCGTCTACTCGAACAAGCCAGCGGTAAGTATGTTTTTTACATTAGTGTTGATACCCACATTGCACCAGATACAATTTCGCAATTAGTGGCTTACCTATCACAAAAACACGCCGAAATGTTAAGTATTTTACCAGTTAGAACCGATAATTATCGCCTAAGTGTACTATTTGCGCCATTACGCTTTTTGCAAGAAGTTATTTTTAATAATAAACATGCCCCAGGGGCGATAACAGGCGCATGGATGATTAACCGTCAGCTATTATTACACGAAATTGGTGGTTTTACAGATTTTAAGAACGATATTCTAGCCGAACGCCATATGGCGCAAATAACAGCCAAAAGTAACGATTATTGCCTGCTAGTCGGCCGCAAGACTGGTGTTAGCTTCGAAAAGAAATGGTCTAGCCAGGTAGAAGCCGCTACCCGCACTTACGGCTTAACGGTCTGTAGTAATATATTCAAATTCTGCTACGCCCTACTTATTCTAATAATTATTAATACACCACTACTGGCATTGCTCCACATTATCGTTATGCCCACGAGCAATATTTTAATCTGGGCAACTGCCTCGTTCATATTAATACTTATGTTACTTTATTTTATGTATCTGCGGCTAGCTTGGTCTAAAGGCACGCTGTTAGGTGCGCTGCTTTGGCCAGTTATTGCCGCACAAGAACTTATTATATTAATAGCATCGTTATTCAAACGCTGGCGGGGCACATTGAGCTGGAAAGGCCGCACTATCTATAAGCGCTAGCCACGTCATTCTGATCCCTCATACTCGTCATCCTAAACCCTACCCTCGTCATCCTGAACACTACCCTAGTCATCCTGAACTTGTTTCAGGATTTATTTTTAGGCAAAACAAACGTAAACGTCGAGCCATGGTTCAATCTGCTATCCAAAGTCAATTCGCCGCCCATTTTATTAGCTAGCTGATTAGATACGTATAAACCTAACCCGGAGCCACTCGTTTCACGGGTACGATAATCTTCACTACGATAAAACTTATCAAAAATACGTTTTTGATCCGGCTTACTAATACCGATACCAGTATCAGTCACCGCAAATTCCGTCACCGCCGCAGTCGTTTTGGCACTTAGCGTGACACTACCATGTGCGGTATATTTTATAGCATTAGTGACTAAGTTTTGTAACAGCTCTTCTATATATAGTCGGCTAACTTTTATACTACCAGCGGCATTGTTCAGATCTAAGTCGAGCGCTAAACCTTTTGCTTTAGCCTCGGGCTGGTATTTTCGGTACAAGTCTGCTAGTAGCTCTGTAATTTTAATAGTTTCTAAATCAGCGCCAACATCACGTTCCGCCCGGCTAAGTGTGCTTAAATCATTAATCATTTTTGCCAAAAAGATCACTTGTTCGTGGGCGGTATCAACAGCCGCTTTAAATTGAGCGCTATCGCTTATACCGCGCTCGATATAAGCCTGCAAATTGCTAAGTGAACCTTCGGCGATAGTTACAGGTGTACGTAATTCATGGCTAACCACACTTATAAACTCGTCTTTTTCATCATCTAGAGTTTTAGCTTTGGTAATATCGCGCAAGGTCATAATTACACCACCTAGTGCTTTTTCGGTCGCCCCATACGAACCACGTACGGGCACACAAGTTAAATGTATATTAATTTTTTGACCATCCGACAAAACGTAAATTAAATCATCACGATCGATCATTTTATGACCAACCACAATATTCGACAATCTCACGAGCTTACCAGTAGAATCAACCAATTTAAGCACAGCATCGATATTTTTATTATTTAAATTATCGTTTGTATCCAAAAGTATCAGCGTGGCAGAATTATACATTTTGATAGTACCGCGTGGTGTAATGTTTAAAACAGCGTAATTTATATTATTAATAACGGTTAGCAGCCGCTCACTTTGTAAACGTTCGCGGCTTTTTAGTTGTTCATGGGCATTAAATTGCCTTTGGTTAACTGCATATAACCAGGCTAAAGTGCCCACAGCACATAGTGTTAACACGCCCGATCCGGCAAAAGCCATCCAGCTGTTAAACCAGGCTGGTCGCGTGCCAAAACCAATCGCTAGCAGACCATCGTAAGCTACTATAACAATTGCTAAGCCTAAACAGCACCACAAGAAAACCTTTAAAATATCTTCGTTATGTCTGCGTTTATTGCCACCCCTTGTCATTACTACTAGATTACGCTAAAGGTCGATATTTTGCAATTTGCTTGCGCTTATTTTTGTAATCAGGCACATGGCTAGCCACTTCTTGCCAAAAAGCAGCGCTATGGTTCATATGTTTACTATGCACCAGTTCATGAATTAATACATAATCAATTAACTCATCTGGTAAACGGATTAAGCCAACATTCAAACTAACTGTGCCGCGGCTGCTGTAGCTACCCCAACGCGTTGTAGCGTGCGACAAACGCACTTTATTGTACTTGTAGCCGTACTGTTTAGCCAAACTGTCTAAACGTATTGGTAATAACTGGCGAGCTTTTTTATCGGCGGCTTTAACTTCTGCCGCCGTTAGTCTGTTTTGCGGCGTATATTTGCTTTTCATGCGAATTAATTCGGGCTTAGAATTACGAATTAAACGCTGTAAATAAAACCCTGGCAAATAACGTGGTACCGACATATTAATATTGCCTTTTGTGCTAAGCGAGAATTTAATCTGCGCTGTCGATGAATTACGCCGTACGGTAATCTTACCTAAATCCTGATCCTCAATAATCATATAATTATACCAATTTGGCAGGGGCGGTAGGGCTCGAACCTACGACCTTCGGTTTTGGAGACCGACACTCTAGCCAACTGAGCTACGCCCCTTTAGCGGCTACGCTAATAATTGTACCAAAAAAACTGAGCCTACACCATTTTTTCATGGTCTAGGCTCTAGCTATGGGATGTACTATTAGCGATCTAAACTAGGTTTAGCAACTAATAAAATTGAGTTTTCTTGCAACAATATAATATTACCGCTGTCTTCAAGTACGTCAATGGGCTGATCAACTTCGAATTGCCCGCTACTCGCACTAACAGTTAGTGTTTCATAGCGCATATTGCCGAAGTCTATCAACAGAACAGTTTTTGCGTCCTCTCTTGTCCAGATGCGCGTAATCGTGCAATGGTGCAATGGCCTTGCCAAATCTTTTGACCTGACTAAAGACCTGATTATGGCAATCATGACAAGAATTGATAGGATGCCACATACCAAAATGAGAAACACTTTAGTCTGGGCAAGACTAATGTAGAACATCGCGATAACTATCGCGACCAGCATAAAAGCACAAGAAACCAGGCCAAAAGCTAAATCGTTCTTTATCGACTCTGCAGCTTCAGTAAAGGTAGTCATATTAGTCACCTTTCTCTTCTAATGTACAAAAACGGCACATCCCATGCCATACCCCCAGTATAGCACACTGTACCTAAAAAGTCAATACTTTCACTTAAAATAACTTCTAATCCTAGTGTTTCTTGGCTTTAACTTCGTTGCGGCCTAAACTTTTTTTGGTTTCAGCAAAAGTAACATGTTTTTTTAGTTTAGGATCGTATTTACGTAGCACCAGCTTATCTGGGGTATTCTGTGTGTTTTTAGTCGTATAATAAGTGCGCTGGCCGCTTTCTTCGCTTACCAAACCCACTAATTTACGTTTAGTTGTCTTTTTCACCATACTTGCTAGATTCTAGCATAGATCTTATAAGAAGGAAAGACTAAAAGTACGGTATAATATGCATATTATGTCAGCCAAACCAAAATCTTTAGCATTTTGGCGTAATTTAGCGCTTTACTATATAGTTTTTTCGTTTGTGGGACACTGGTTCGAAATAGTCATTGCGCTATTAATACGCTTATTTTGGGGCGTTTCACCACAGTTTGGCATTTTTGATAACCCCATAGAACCCTATACAATTTATGGTTTAGGGGCAGTAGTGTGCGTTTTAATAGCCACGTTTTTACCCAATAAAATTCGCCATAATTTCGGCTGGCTATTCTTGATTAATACCGTAGCTTGCGCTTTAGTTGAATACACATCGGCCGCTTTAATAGTCATGCGTTTTGGACATAACCTGTATTGGGATTACAGCAATGTACCATTCAACCTGAATGGCTACATTTGCCTAAAAAATACCCTAACATTTGGGTTGATTGCTACCTTATTTATAATATCCATCCACCCCTGGTGCGAAAAGCTACTCAAACAGCTTGGCCATAAAGTCGTCAACTGGATTTTTATTATAATGTTGATTTTGTTTGTTTTAGCTACGATTTATTCTGCAAAATAATTTCTTGGAGCCATGTCTCGGATTCGAACCGAGGACCTCCTCTTTACAAGAGAGGCGCTCTAACCAACTGAGCTAACATGGCTTGGTGGAGTATACGCGACTCGAACGCGTGACCTCTTCGCTGCCAGCGAAGCGCTCTAGCCAACTGAGCTAATACCCCTTTGGTGCTGGGAGTAGGATTTGAACCTACGTAGGCATAAAGCCGCCGGTTTTACAGACCGGTGCGTTTGAACCACTTCGCTATCCCAGCTTGTTAATGGAGCCGTTGACCGGGTTCGAACCGGTGACTTCCGCCTTACCATGGCGACACTCTACCAACTGAGTTACAACGGCGCATAGCTATATTACTACAGATAGCAGCTACATTACAACTTTGCGTTTTTTGGATACCAATTTTGGCATTTTGCGTTTTTTGGTATCTAGCAGCTTTTGAATACGCTTTTTGGTCTTTTCTAAGTTTTCGTCATCTTCTAGCTCGGTATAAATATGTAATAATTCGCGTAAAATTAGTGGCGATTTAGTGATTTCCCAACCAGTTTCAAGTGCTTCGGCGGCTTTTTTATGATTGCCAGTACCTTTTAGAGCCTTACTGTAGGCTACATGACGCCCCGGATTAGTGTTTTCTAATTCTAACGCCTGTTCAAACGCTAGGGCAGCTTTGGCAAATTCACCAGTTTCTAGGTAAATCAGCCCCACATTATGCACACTCGAAGCGTTATTGTCTAAACTTTGAGCTATTTCGAAGCATTCAATCGCCTCTTTAAATTGATGTTGCTTAACATACAAAATGCCCAAACGATTGTAGGCCTGAGCGTTTTCTTCATCGACTCTTAAAATAGTCAACAACGCCTTTTCGGCACGTAATAATTTGTTTTCTTTAAGTGAAACTTGCGCTACTTGCCATAGTTTATCTAGTTGGTCATTCAACTTATCCGATAATTTGACTTCTTGCGGCTGGTTATGTTCTTTATAGGCATAAAACCCAATAAATACACACAGCGCAATAATTAACAATATACTTATCACCGGTCTATTGTATCATATTCGCCGTTATGGCAAGCCGAATATTGGCGTTAGCCAGTAGCTGATTGTAGGTCGTTTCAAGATCCGTCAGACGCGCCAATAGCTTATGATTTTTGCTCGAAACGATATTGTTAGTTACGGTAATTGCCAGTTCTAGCACTTTTAGGGCTTGGTCGCGTTTATCTTTTAACTGATAAGCGATAAGCAGAATATCATCAGGCGTGCCAGCAACCAGCTTTTTAGCGGTTTCAACCAATTTTGCTTGCTTTTTTAGGTAATCGGCATCGGTTGATAATTTTTCAATTTCATCTGGCAAACCACTGGCCAAAAACATGATCTGCTGCTTGGTTTTGTTATCTAAATCGTCGTTTAGCGCGTTAATCATGCGCAGACTATCAGTTTTACTTAACTTATTAACATGAAAAATCTGCGCCCTAGATTGCACCGTAGGTATTAATTTTGATAGATCTTCGGTCACCAGCAAAAACGCCGTATTATCACTAGGCTCTTCCAATAGCTTTAAAAAGGCATTTTCGGCGGCTTCAGTTAAGTTTTCGGCGCCGAATAACACATAATACTGCCTGGCTGACTGTTTGCTTTTGCACAGACTTTGTAGCAGCCGGATTTGGTCTATCCCGATTATACCCTTGTCGTTCGGCGCCACCGGAAAAGTATTTTTAAGCGGCAGAGCGCTATATACACGATTAGTGCCATAATTCCTAGGTAACACCAGCAGCGAAAACTGGTTATTAGCCATTATGGTAGCTAACTGTTCAAGATCATTCAGGTACATCTAACTTCTCCTTAAACTCTGGTGGTAATGGCGACGTAAAAGTAGTACGTTTGCCGCCTGGCAGTGTGATTTCAAGTTCACCAGCGTGCAGGTACAGCCGACCTTTACAAGGCCATTCCTTGAAAGATTCAGTTTTGCAAGGTAAACCCTTGCAAACGGAGTTGTACACCCTGTCGCCAACAATTGGGTGGCCTAGGTAGGCCAGATGCACTCGTAGTTGATGAGTACGCCCAGTAGTTGGCGTTAGCTTAATTAATGAATACTTTTTGCCTACTTGTAACACTTCGTACTTAGTTTGAGCCGTCCGGCCATTAGAATCCACCATAAAAGTTGTCGGTTTTTTTAGGTTACGAGCAATCGGTAGATCGATTAAAGCCGCCGGCTGTTTTAAATGGCCTTCAACCAGCGCATAATAGGTTTTCTTGACCCTACGGTTAGCGAACTGTTTTTGCAAGAACTTTTGCGTCGCTTCGTTTTTGGCGGTTATAATTACGCCACTAGTGCCACGATCTAACCGGTGGACTATGCCAGTGCGGTTGTTTATGGCATGTAAACCTGAATCAAGTTGTTCGGAGCATTCCCCCGCTATGAGGTTGGGGGCAATATGCTCCAACAACTTCGGTTCAGGTTTACTTCGAACTTGTTTCGGAATCGTCGCGTTAGATCCTGAAACAAGTTCAGGATGACAAGTGGTAGGGTTGTTAGCCAGCCGTTGTTTCACAAAATCTGCCACTGTAAATTCATCACATTTAGCACCTTTAGCATGCGTCAACACACCGATGGGCTTATCTAATACCAAAACATCGTCATCTTCGTAAATTGTCGGCATTTCGCCGGTTTTAGTAGGATCTGGGGTGGTATCGACGTCAATTTTGTCGTTTGAGCCCACTAATAGGCTGCTACGCACGTTTTTAGCACCATTGACGGTTACTTTACCATCTTTCACTAATTTTTGCGCCTGTGAACGATTTATGCCGCTATAATGGTCTGCAACCCACGCATCTATGCGAAATTTTGCCTCTTTAGCTACCTCTGGTAGCTCGGCTGGGCTAATATCACCATTAATAACCCTGGACAGATCCGGCTTGCTAAACTTTTTACCAACTCGCATACCTCTATTTTAGCACGAGGCTCATGACTACAATGGCTTGAAGTCTGATTTATCAAGCCGCATAATATATTCAAACCAATCGCCATCGGGTGACCTAACAGTCCTAAGACGTTTAAAACCTACACTTTCATAAGTCTTAACAGCAGCCGTGTTGGCTGTTTCGGGCACTAGCATGCAGTTATCTACTTTTGAATTATTAAACACAATTTTGTCTAAAAACTTAGAAATTATGTATTTGCCGTAGCCTTTATGTATATATTCATTCTCACCGATGTATAGGTCTAAGCCGGCCGAATGTTTGTCTGCCTGAATGCCCTGTAAAAACTTGGGGTAATCAGCAACTAAATAGGTTTGGATATACCCGATATCATGGCTATCGATTTGAATTATATAGGCACTAGTCGGCTTTTCGCCTGTTATATACTTACTGTATTTATCACGAATTTGTGTGTAAGTTCGGTCTTCTTTGCCATACCATTTTTGTACAAAATCAGTATTTAGCCATTTGTGCAAAAGGTTGATATCTTTAAAGGCTAACTTTCGAAAGGCTATGTCGCTATTTGCCATAATTGTTCTAGCGCAAGCCGACGGCTTTTTGCACTTCTAGCAACTTGGCGTTAGCTATTGGCGTAACACGTTTTTCGCCGGCTTCTAGGGCTTTTAGCACGTCTTGGTCGCTAATTTTGGCTACTTTTGCTTGAAAATCAGCCAAGAAATTTTCAACTTCAGCTGCCACGGTTGTTTTTAGCTCGCCGTAATTGGTCTGTCCAGCCCATTCACCAACCACCTCTTGCAGGGATCGGGCCTGCAAAAGTGCTAAAATTTGCAACAAATTACTCACACCTGGCTGATTAAACATATCAAACTGGATTAAACCAACGCTATCAGTAGTAGCGCTCATGATTTTCTTGGCAGCTGTTTCTGGGTTATCATCTAATGAAATCTTAGAGTTTTCGCTTCTGCTGCTTTTACTCATTTTCTTTTCCGGATCAGTTAAACTGCGGACACGTAAGCCCTCACTGCGGTTCATGAACTTGGATTGCTCCTTTGTCGGCACAGGAATTACAAAAATCTCACCAAACTTATTATTAAACCGTATGGCAATATCACGCGTAATTTCTAAATGTTGATACTGATCTTCGCCAACTGGTACATATTTAGCGCCGTAGAGCAAAATATCTACCGCCATTAGCACCGGGTAATTGAATAAACCCATCGTGACGCCATCTGGATGCTCAGCTGATTTTTCTTTAAACTGTATCATACGGCCAAGCTCACCGGTGTAACTGAAACAATCTAAAATCCAGGTCAGTTCGCTATGCGCCGGTATATAGCTCTGACGATACATATTTACCTGGCTGGTATCCAAACCGGCGGCAATATAGTACCTTACACCATCAATAATATTTTGCTGCAATTCGCTATAATTTATCGGGGTAGTTATGCTATGTAAATCGGGTATAAACATATTAATGTTGTGTGTATTAGCATATTTTTGGGCTAGCTGCACCATTGGCATATACGCACCTAAAAAATTACCTAAAGTCGGGGTTTCATTTACTCGTACACCAGTTAAAATCGTATCTTTCATAATATCATTATATCATGGTGGAGTATCGGGGATTCGAACCCCGGACCTCTTGATTGCGAACCAAGCGCTCTAGCCAACTGAGCTAATACCCCGTACAATTTATTGTAGCATGTTTTATCGGTATGATAATGTGACGCTAGAATATAGTTAAATCTTGCTTAAAATATCATTCAAAACTTGTTCTACGGATTTTGTAGAGTCAATTACAACTGAATTCTTACCACTGTCCAATAATAGCTTTCGTTGTTTCTCGTCAAAATTCTCTGTCATGCGTTCTATCTCATTATCTAAATGATGAGTAATAATTTCATGAGTTTTTAATCGTTTACGCATAGTATCAGCGTCGATAGTTAAAACAAATATCTTATCAAATAGCGAATAAGATTCTGCAGCATTTCTTGTACTACCTACAATAAACACTGGCTCGTTTGGCTTTAATAGTTCCTTAAGCCGTCCTTCCACCATTTCATACCTATATTTCTCCCAATTGATAGTTCCATCTGGTTCGTAATCTACATCATCAAAGGTATAATAAAGACCAGTTTCTCTATCTTTTAGCACCGTCAAACCATCAGTATGATCAACATCATAGACAACGTATCCACGCTCTTTTAATAATTTGCCAAGCGTAGTTTTACCAGTAGCTTGCAAACCAACTATGCGGTACTTGCCTGCCTTCATACTATCCTAACGTTTGCTGAACTGTTCGCGCTTGCGAGCGCTGCGCAAACCATATTTTTTGCGTTCTTTTTCGCGTGGATCACGTTTTACAAAACCAGCCTTTTTAAGTACAGGGCGTAGATCTGGTGCTGAAATTAACAGCGCTTTGCTAATAGCCAACTTGATAGCATCTACCTGGCTGCTTAACCCGCCACCACTGACTTTGACGCTAACATCAAACTCTTTTTGTTTATTAGCTAGTGCTAGTGGGTCAGACAGTTCTGCGACTAGGGCTTTGTTTTGGCAAAAATAATCTAGTGCCGATTTGTCGTTAATAGTTATATTGCCTTTGCCTTTAAACAACCTGGCACGGGCAGTTGAGCTTTTACGCCTACCTAAACCATAATCATATTTTGCAGTTGCCATTACTTAACCTCCAATTTCACAGGTGTCTGGGCGGTATGTGAATGTTCTTCGCCAGCAAACACACGTAAACGCTTTAGGCGTTCTGCCTGTAGTTTATTCTTTGGTAACATACCCTTTACGGCATTTTCAATAATAAACTCGGGTTTTTCAGCACGTAACTTGCCTAAACTGGTTTCTTTGATACCGCCCGGGTAACCGGTGTGCCGGTAATACTTTTTGTCTAGATCTTTATTACCAGTCGCGATAACTTTACTGGCGTTGATAACCACCACGTAGTCACCATCGTCCACATGCGGCGTAAAGGTTACTTTAGATTTACCCATTAACTTATCGGCAATCATGGTGCTAAGGTGTCCCAGCGGAGCGGTAGAGGCATCAACCAGCCACCAAGCACGGTTGATATCGGCTGGTTTGTGGCTATAAGTTTTTTTATGACTATTTATCGGCATTTTTGGTCTCCTTCGTAACTTTAGCTGGTTCTTCGGTCTTTTTAACGGCTGGTTTAGTAGTTAAATCATCTACAAATTCGATTATGGCCATCTGGGTGTTATCACCAACCCGTAATTTAGTGCGAGTAATCCGTAAGTAGCCGCTATCACGTTTAATCTTTGGTGCAATTTCGTCGACTAACTTATTAGCAACTTGCAAGTTATCTAAACGAGCGATAATTAACCGACGATTGGCCAAACCACCCTTTTTGGCACGTGTAACTAGCTTTTCGGCGTAACGACGGATTTCTTTAGCCTTGGCCTCAGTTGTCTCGATCTTGCCATGCGTAAACAAAGCAATCATCAAGCTGCGGCGCAGAGCCTGGCGCTGATCTTTTTCGCGGCCAAATTTGCGGCCTTTGTAACCGTGGCGATGCATTAAATATTTAGCTCCGATAGTTTATCTTTAACTTCGTCCATAGCTTTACTGCCAAAACCTTTTAGTTCTTTAAGATCTTGATCGGTCAAAATCACTAAGTCACGCACAGTTCTGATACTGTTGTTGACCAAAGCATTAGCGGTGCGAGCCGACAGG
>WRFU01000002.1 GCA_009778675.1 Candidatus Saccharimonadota bacterium | reverse complement strand
TCCCTTTGACCCAACTACCAAGTACACTTTTTTGGGTAACATTATGTCCAGCATTCTAGATCACGCTTCGAGTCTACAATCAGTTAGCGGTGTGCTAACATCGGTTGGTTCTATGGCTACAACTGCTATAGCGAGCATTTCACCGACCACCCATGCTTACGATTTAGCCTCGTATACTAATTATTTGACGACCGATCCAGACACTGGTGGGGCGGTTGATCCGCTTGGTGTACCGGTGATGGGTGCGACTAACCTAAACCTGGATCCAGATACTGTGGTGCAAGATCTAAAAGATAAAGGTGATTTGGACAGTTCTAGCAATATAGTCGAGGGTAGTGACCTGGCTAAATTCCAACAATACTGCGCCACACGCAAAGATCCATATGGTGTCAGTTTTGCCAGTGATTATGCCAAAGCCAGTGCTAGCGACAAGGCTTGGATGAACGGTACGAACTGTGTTGATAGCGGCGTTGCGACAGCGGCGACCAGCGGCGCTGGCGCCAGTAGTTCTGATACAAACCTATATGCGATATATACGATGGATTCACGGATCGAGAGTAATATGGACGGCGACGGGCTATCTGACCCCGGTATGGCTACCGGCGGAATTGGTTCTACCACATCATCATCTTCATCGTCATCATCCAATAATACTTCACCTTCACTCGGTGATCCAAAGGCTATGCAACTAGCAAGTGACATTCTTAACCTATATGCTGCTCATAATATAGACATGAGTACTGAGATATGGAAAGAGCTACAGGAAATGAAGCAATATGGTGGCACTTCCGGAGTCCTGCTGCCCGTTAAAAGTGATGTATTGAACTTTATTAAAACAGTTGCCACCACGGCACAATCTAGGGGCGAAAAACTTACAATTTTGGGGCTTGCCACATCATATAAGGGTCTTATGTGCTTAGCGAACGAGAATAAGCTTGTTAATATAGGTGATTCAGCCGAGATTGCTATTAGTACAACGACTGGTACCGGCACTCAGTGGATCGATTCGTCGACAACCCTTAGTTGGATTGACGACATTGCTGCCCAAAACGGTATGGTAAATAAATGCACACTAGGTTCGACAAGTGGTTGGCACTACCAGACAGGGAGCAAGTGATGCAACGTATGAAGCAGTTTAAGTTCCTGTTTGCTACCCTGCTTTTTGTTTTTTCTTTTGTGATAATTCCAACTTGCCAAGCTGTCATGGATTATAGTAAGTATTCCGCTTATAATATTTCGTATTATAACCCGTGTGGCGGTAGTAGTGGCGGAGGAGGAGGTGGTAGTGGCACTAGTATTCTAGATGGTGTGTCAATACCAGTCACGCACGGTGGTACTGCCTATGAGTCGCAATACGATGAGAGCGGTGGGCCTAAGGGTAATTTTGTAAGTGTAGCGAGCGGCAATACATATTGGATTAATATGCGTTGGGACTATGTAGCGGCTTCATGGACTGCTAGCTTTAGCACCACAAGTAGTAGCGGCAAACAGGCTACTACAAAAGCTTCTTGGTTCAAGAAGCAACCTAGAATAGTGGTAATAACAAACCCGAAAAACAGCAAGAGTGTTCGTGCTATCGTAGGAGACTATGGCCCAGCGCCATGGACTGGTACTAAAGAAGGGAAAGATAGCACTCCATCGTACTGGAATGGTAAATTCTTTGATTCGGAGGTCATACCAAATAATCCTTACGATGGTCGTGTTTCGGGTCTCTCAAAAGCAGCCATGGATGCTTTGGGGGGTACAGACATACAATGGACTCATGGTGGATCTGACAATGGCGGTAGTGGTGTCGACCTACAATATGCATGGTCAAACGATCAAACCAGCCCAGCTGGTCCAACAGATGAAGTGGCAGGGAGTGGCACTGGTAGTAGCACTAATCAAGCTATGGCGAGTGGCGTATCTGTCAAAGACGGATGGGTATCTGGTATTCCTGGGCTTGATTCTACCTCAGAAAGGATTCAATCGGAATACCAAGGTGCTAAGCTAGAAAATGCTCACGCCATTATTCTTCACAGTACCGAAGGCACAAGTGTTGGCAAGGCCGCCTATGGCGCTGACCGAACGCAATTTGCGGCACACTTTATTGTTGATCTGAAAAAGAAGGTTGGGTATCAGAATATATCATTAGATGAGAAGTCTGGTGCTACTAAAGCCGCCGATGATGGTACTGTTCAAATTGAGATTGTTGGCTTTAGTAGCGGCAATAAGGATTACAGCTTAAGCAAGTTTGGTGACGCTGAGTGGGATTATCTTGCACAGTATTTAAACGCCATAAGCTCCATTAAGGGCATACCCCTGACTACTAGCTTGAACTGGCAGAATCCAACCCGGCTTAGTGCATCGGCATTCACGACCTATTCTGGGATAATGGGTCACATGCATGCGCCGTCACCAGATGATCATACAGATCCTGGCAATATATGGGATCAGGTATCAGCCGCTATCAAGCGAAATCCCGGTGGTAGCATATCCAACAATTGCAGCCCCGACGGCTCAAATTTGTCTGGGAGCGTGTTGCAAGCAGCAATGGAAATAGGCAGCTGGGACAATAATAAACAGACATATAGCCAGAGTAGCCCCTGTTTTACAGCCAGTATGATAGATGAGTGTTTAAAGAACCATTTTGAAGGTAAATATACTATCGATTGCTCTGGACTAGTTTCAGCAATACTTTATAAAGCGTCAGGTAAGTACATCCATTACACTACTGCAACACTCAGTAAGCTGCCAGACGGTTTTCAAAAAATTGAGAAGAACGGTGACGTACAACCTGGCGATATATTCTTGTGGTTAGGTGGTAGCCAGGATCATACGGGTGTAGTCACTGCAGTATCTGGTGGCGGTAAATACACCGTGATGGACACAGGTGGCAGCCAAAATGGTGGCAATTTTGGTTTCGAGACTCGAAGTGATAGTATTATAAGTTACTTCCTGAGGTTTGTGGGGTATAGTTCATGATTCGTAAAAGCTATATTCTGATAGGTATCGCTATTATGACAGCAATAATTGTCACCATTGCCGTGGTAAGCATGTTGTCATCTAAGAACAACGAAGACCTATTATCTAATATTCAGGATGGCATTAGTTCTCAGGATAGTGGCTCGGGTGTTAGGGTTGTTCAGGTGATAACCAAAAACGGAGACTGGGTTCTAGTTGATAGCGTATCAACTAACATTAGGACATTTGGTGAAACTGCGCTCTTCGTTATGCGCAAGGACAACGGAGAATATAAAACCGTGATAAAGGGTTCGTCTTTCGGAGAAGCACTAATGACGGATAGGGGAATACCAGAGCCAATTATCAAAGCGGCTCAGAATGTTAATGTTCCAAGTACGCGTGTGCAAGAGATTCTATCACGATATGTAGACCCACGAGAAAAATATCCGATAATTAACTCTTTGCCATTCTTTAGCGGTGCAATCGAAATAAACTGGGCGTTCAGAGACTACAATGATATAAACAGCTTTTATCTAATAATAACCGCCCCTATTGGTTTTCGTTCAGTTGCTATACAACAGATCTATGGTTTGGGTTTCGATCCAGCAAATTACTCTATTGAGTTTAATAACTACACCAATCCGTTTGGAGGCACAAATGCGCATTAGCAAGAAATCTGTTTCCATAATAATTATTGTGTTAATAGTGCTAGCCCTGGTCGGTTTTGGAATAAAATTATTTACTAGCAGACTAGTCTTACGTGATGTAACATTTGATCTATCAAGCGATACTGCAGCGATAACTGTATATGAGAACTATAACTTTATGGGGATGGATCCAACGAAAGTGGCTACTTTAAACAATTCTGGGACAACACAGCTCCAGGACGGCGAGTACGCTGTAGTTCCAACTGGTAAACACATTTCTACTGATGCCATCATTATAAATGTAGGTGTTAATTCTAATAGTTTTGATATCAGACCACCTCTGTCGGATGATTATCTAACAACCATATTAGACAAGGAACTTAGCGCATTACAGGGCTTAATCCGTGAAAGATATCCATCTATAGACAGTGACTTTATTATAAGTAGAGGCAGTTTGTATCTTGATGGTAGTTGGTATGCCACAACAATAAATCATCAGGATGCATTTCTAGGTGGTAGTGATGCGGATATTTATCGAGTGATCCTCCATAAATCTTCAAAAGGCTGGGAAATCGCAGCCCCACCAAGACTAGTGTTCTCTTATGGTGAATTCCCAGGAATACCACAAAAGGTAATCAACGCGATTAACCAATCATCTAACAGCCTATAACGACATATCCTTCCATATCATATTTACGCCAAGTTTATAGCTTCACATCCTCGTTCATCCCAACTGGAGCGGCAGTGCTGGTAAGTGCTTAGATATTCTCTTTCATAATCAACATCCTCAGAAAACAGTCTTTATCCGGCAATAGACGTGTAATACCATTCAGCTAGCCTAGGAGATTAACTGCTTTCGTGTGTTGACTTCTTTAAGACGGAAGTAAACAGTTTCGCAGTTTTATCTACTTCCGGTGCTAGAAGGTAAACAAACCATCGAGAGTCGCAACCCGGATAACTTTTGATAATAACATATAGCTTTCTATTTTCATGCCATATTCGTGCCAACCTTATAGTCTAACGTCCTCTTGCATATTCCTGGGTGCGTCGACGCTAGTGATGATTACTTGGTGGTTTTTGAAGTTATTGACTAGGCGTAGTTGGCGGATGCTGTCTAGTTCAGAAAAAATATCGTCTAGCATAATTATCGGCTCGTGACCCAGGTATTCTTTAACTAAACTAGCTTCGATAAATTTTAGGCTCAATATTATTGAGCGGATTTCACCGCGCGACGCTGTACTGATGGCCGGTTTACCATTAAAAATAAATTCTAGGTCTTCACGGTGTGGTCCAACACTGGTGTAACCTAGGGCGATATCACGTGATAAGCTAGCATCTAAATCTTTTAAATAATCTGTTTCGCTTAAAACTTGACCACTATAGCGTATTCCAACTTGGTCGTTGTTACTGGCGATTGATTTATAAATATCGTTAATTTGGGTATTAATACTGTTTACAATCTGTGCCCGTTTAGTATTGATTTTACTACCTATATCAGCCAAAATCACATTCCAGGCAAAAATATCGTCTGAACGTACACCAGGCAAACCTAGTAGTTTGTTGCGTTGTTTTAGAGCTTTTTCGTACTTAATTAAGTAAGTGTGGTAGGTTTCATCAAGCTGCGAAATTAATGTATCTAAAAATCGCCGCCGACTATTCGGTGACGAATGTACTAAATTTAAATCAGCTGGCTCAAATAAAGTAACCGGGTATTTTAGTTTAGTGGGCAAGCGCAAATACTTTTTATCATCACATTTAAAAGTTTTTTGACCATTAATATACTCTACAGTGCGTTTTTGATGATCCGTAAACACCGTGGTAATTTTATATGAGTTAGTGCCATCTTTCACAATATGACTATCACTAGAGCGAAACGATTTACCACGCAAACTAATATATAGGGCTTCTATTAAAGAGGTTTTTCCACTGCCATTTTCGCCAATTATTAGGGTAGTTGGATTTTTTAATTCTAATAAATACTTACCGTGCGAGCGAAAATTCCGGACTTCAATTTTACTAATAATATTCATGAACACTTAGATCCCTAAAATAAATTTAGGATGACGCCCCTAGCTTTTTAATGGCATAATAATATGCACATAATCATCACTATTTTGATTTTTTAAAACACATGGGTTTAATTTACCAGAAAAACCAAAGCTAATTTGTTTATCTGTTAAACAATTTAGCCCATCAATTAAAAACCGGGAATTTAAAGTTACTTTACCATCTTTATTAACTTTAACGTTAATGTCGGAATTGTTTTCACCAAGTTCTGATGCGACGGATTGAACCGACAACACACCAGCGGCTTTTTTGGTTTCTAACATAATTGATCCACCCGATGAATAGGTGAATAGCCCAGCTAGTTTAGTGTCGCGTATCAATTCATCTTTATCTAACTGCAATGTAATATCGGTTTCTTTGGGTATTAATTGACGATAATCCGGAAAACTGCCATCAATTAATTTAGAAGTCATTTCTATTTCACCTAAAATAAATTTAACCTGGTTTTCGTTAAATAGAATTTCTAATTCTTCATGTTCATCATTTATTGAACGTAGTACTTCTTGTAGTGATTGGGTTGGTACAATCGCAAAAATTTCACTAGAAACTTTATTAATAAACTTTTTTTCACTTAAACGATAGCCATCGGTCGATGCAAGATATAAGGCTTTATTAAAAGTATTAAAATACACACCAGTTAAGGCTGGGCGAGTCATATCGTTACTAGATGTCACAATAGTTTGAGCCACAGCTTGTTTGAAATCATCAATATTAACTTTAAAGATAACAGCCGATTTTTCATCTAAAATTGGCAATTCAGGGAAATCTTCGCCGTTAGTACCATTGATTGTCGATTTATAACTACCAGAACTAATAAATAAGTGATTATTTTTTTCTTCAATTGTTACTAATCCAGCTGGTAGGTTAGTAATAAATTCGGTTAATAATTTAGCTGGAATAGTGATTGACCCGGGCTTTGTAACTTTGGCAGCAATTTTTTCTACAACAGCAATTTCTAAATTTGTAGCAGATAGTATTAAGCTCGAACCTTCGGCTTGAAATAATACGTTATTTAGAACTGGTAGCTCAGTTCGTGTAGATGCCACTCGGCTAACAATATTTAACGCTTTGGCTAATTTTTCTTGATTTATCGTTATTTTCATACATTCTCCTTTTTATTAATTAAATAAGTAATAGTAGTAATAAAGTTATGTGTAAAATGTGAAAAACTCAAAAATAACAGATTAAACTTAGTAGTAACCCATGTGGAAAGTGTGGTGTAAAAGTTATGGATAGATTGAGTAAGAATGAATGGTTTTGCACATTTGGTTGAATGACCCACATTAACGTATAATTGCCCTGTGCAAATATAATCACAAGTTGTAACCAAGTTTTGCGCGTAAAATTCAACAGTTTTTCCACTATATTTAGGCATATAGTTTGTCCCGTATTTCTGCGACCTGTTCGCGGATTAAATAATCTAATTTTATAGCTTTTTCAATTTTATCAACTGAATGCATAGCGGTGGTGTGGTCTTTTCGGCCTAATTCATGGGCAATATTTGGAAAACTCATGCGAGTTTCGCTACGCAGTAAATACATAGCTATCTGACGGGGGGTAACAATATGTTTCGAACGGTCGGAACTCATAATATCGGCTGGTGCTAGCTGGAAATAATTGGCAGTTTTGTTGATGATTTGTTTAGCTGTAATATGGTGAGTCGGGCTATGTGTAGCACCGGCTAGTAGGCCTTCGGCTGTAGCTAAATCGGGCTCAATGCCACGCATTTCGCTGTAGGCCATTAGTTGATTCAGCACACCTTCTAGCTCGCGAATATTGGTTTTAATATTGTTGGCTAAAAACTCAATAGTTTCTTGGTTTAAAGTAACGCCAGAGCTTTCTGATTTGGCCTGCAAAATTGCACAACGAGTTTCGAAATCTGGCATTTGAATATCAATCGCCATACCCCATTCAAAGCGGCTACGTAAGCGATCAGTAAGGGTGGGTATTTCTTTGGGTGGGCGATCGGAAGTGATAATAATCTGTTTGTTTTGTTGGTGTAGTTTATTAATGGTGTGGAAGAATTCATCTTGAGATTTTTCTTTACCGGCGATAAATTGCATATCGTCGACGATTAAAACGTCGGCCTTGCGGTATTTATCGGCAAAACCAGACAATTTGTGCTTCATGGCGTTCACAAAATCACTATAAAAAGCTTCCGACGTAGTGTAATGTACTTTAGTTTTTGGGTTGAGTTTAATAATTTCATTACCAACTGCTTGTGCTAGATGAGTTTTACCTAAACCTACACCGCCGTACAAAAACAACGGATTATACTTTGTACCAGGATGGTTAACAACCGCCTGGCAAGCTGTGTAGGCTAGATCGTTGCTGCCGCCCACAATAAAATTAGCGAAAGTATAACGACTATTCAAACCACCGTTAGCGAGTTTTGGCGTGTTAGTTACAGTGGGCTGGATTGGTGTAGGATTATCAGTGGTCACTTCGCGATTAATAGTTTTCTGTTTATTAGTAGTTTTTACTATGTAATCGATGCTTATTACATCAATATTGTTGTTTATTAAAATTTGTCTAATTTGAGAATCAAATTTAGTCTGGAATTGGCGTTGGGCAAATATATTAGCTACAGCGATCGTAATCTTGCCGTTGTCATTTGCCACCAACTCAGTATCTTTAAACCAAGTCGTAAAAGCGGCGTGCGAGATGGTAGTTTCGATTTCATTCAACACACTCTGCCACAACTCATGCATGCGCACTCCTTATCGTTTTTTGCTCCACTAGATATATTTATTATATCTAAACAGAAAGTTTTCCACAACGATGATGATGAATTATTTTATAATAACCATTTGGTGATTGACCAGGGGTAATACTTTCCACAAAGCCGAAATTAACCTAAACAGCCTGTGGAAAATTATGCAAAATTTGTGGAAATCGTTTAATATCAAACAAGAAAATGCCAGGGCTTAAAAGTAGTAAAGCTTGAAAAGTCTAGGGTAAATAGTTAAAATATTTAGGAACATTGATAGAAAGGTTATTAAGTGCCAAAACGAACATACCAACCACATACTAGACACGCCGCCAAAACTCACGGTTTTAGGGGGAAAAATGCTACTGCATCTGGTAAAAAAACACTAAAAGCTCGCCGTATCCGCGGCCGAGCCAGGTTAACTACTGTTAATTAACCATGTTGGCCTATAAAAACCGTTTTCACAACAGGGGACGGATTAATTATGTCCATGCGCATGGTAATAATATTGGTGGGCAAAAAATAGGCCTGGTGGTGCTTGAAACACCGCACCACAAAACCGACAGCCGCTTTGCGGTCATAGTTAGCAAAAAAGTGCTTAAAAACGCAGTTGGGCGTAATCGTATCCGCCGTCGTATTTATGAAATAATCCGCTTACACTTGCCTAAAATTACAACTAAGGCCGATGTTTTGGTGCGAGTTTATAGCAAAGAAGTGATAGATATGCCCCAAAAAGAGTTGATAGCCGAACTTACCAATTTATTACAAAAAGCTCATATGGTACAATAAGTAGTTGAATAGGAGTTATTTTGTATGGGCTGGTTTGACCTGCTAATTGTACAACCGATTTTTAACCTGCTGCTTGGCATTTATAGCATAGCGCGTGATTTTGGTTTAACAATAATCATCTTTACGATTATTGTGAAGTTCTTGATGTGGCCGCTTATTAAAAAACAGCTGCATCAAGCTAAGGTGATGCGCAAGATTCAGCCAGAATTGGCCGAAATCCGTAAACGCACTAAAGGTAACAAACAGGCCGAGAGTTTACAGATGATGGATCTGTATAAGCGCTACAATGTTAAGCCGTTTGCGTCAATATTAACCCTGGTCATCCAACTGCCGATCTTTATTACCCTGTACCGAGTAATTACTATGGTCATGGGCGATAGCAACGCCATAGACAAATACGCCTATGGCTTTATGAAGAAAATGCCGCTGATTGATCAGCTTATTCATCAACACTCGGCCTTTCATCCCAACCTGTGGTTTATCGACCTGACTCAAAAAGCCACTAACTCGCCAGTTACTGTTAGTTCGGTGATAATTCTGCTGTTAGTATTGGTATCGGTGTTATTGCAGTACAAAATCACACGCCAGCAAATGCCTACCAGTAATCAGCCCAAAAAACGCTTTCGTGACATTCTAAAACAATCCAGCGATGGTAAAGATGTTGACCAAAGTGAAATTAACTCGGCCGTATCTGGGCAAATGACCAAGATTTTGCCGATAATTATGTTTGTCACCTTAATCAATTTCTTTGGCGCGCTAGCTTTGTACTATTTGGTGACAAATATCATCACCTATATTCAGCAATGGTTCATTTTTAGAAAAGACGAAGAAGAGATGGAAACGATTGCCGACAAGAAACTAAAACGTGATGCCAAAAAAGATGTGTCCAAAATTAAAGAAGCCAAAATTGTCAAAGACAAAACAAATATTACCCGTATAACTGCCTCGGACAGTAAAAAAAGGAGGAAAAAATGAATCGTGAAGAATCAATAATCTTTGCGGCCAAATATTTAGAGGATATTTTGTCGTTTTTTGGGGTAAATTTAGCCATAAAATCAACCTACGAAGATGATGTAATTGAACTATCGGTGCCATCAACGGAGTTAAACGCTTCCTTGATTGGTAAAAACGCCGACACCTTGCGTAGCCTGCAGCACTTGGTGGCTGCCGCGCTGCAGAATAAAGAGGCCGAAATGACTCGGGTCAATGTGGATATTGCTAATTACAAACAACAGCGGGCTAGGCGGATTGCCGAAAAAGCCGAAGGTTGGATCAAGCGGGTGCGCGAAACTGGCGAACCATACACGGTGGGACTAAATGCCGCCGATCGCCGGATAGTGCACAAAACCGCGCAAGACTATTCTGATATCGAAACTCATTCCGATGGTGAAGGCCGCGAGCGCAAAATCACAATCGCTAAAAAGCCAGATACAGACGAAAAATAATGTTCGAACAGCTGCTTAAGGGCGTTACCAATACACTGGATGTCCCCAAGAATGAATTTTTGGATAGTATAACCACCCTTTTGGTTAAAAGTGGCTATAAAATTACCGAAGTTAACAGTGACAAGCCTTGGGGCGCGTATTTTTGTGTCGATAAAGCCGATATGAGTAAATTCTTGAAAGAGTTTTTCCCAGATATTAAGCTAAATGGTGAGCTAAGCGCCAAAATTCTGGTAGTCAGCCCGGGGCATAGGCTAAGTTGGCAATACCATAATAAACGCAGTGAACAATGGAAATTCTTGCACGATGGCGCCTACTACAGTAGTGATAGTGACGAATACAATAAACTACAGAAAGCTAAAGTGGGTGATAGGGCACAGTTTGTGTGTGGTCAGCGCCATCGCCTAGTTGGGGCAGATAATGCCTATACGGTTGTAGCTGAAATTTGGCGACATGTAGATGTTCAAAACCCATCAACCGAAGCTGATGTCGTAAGACTAAGTGACGATTATAATCGCCAGACTATACAAGATGAAAGTATGATCACGGTGATTATCGCTGGTGGTTCTGGTACGCGCCTGTGGCCACTTAGCACTCCGAACCACCCCAAACATTTATTGCAATTAACTGGCGAACGATCGATGGTGCAACGGACTTATGATCGAGCCCGGGGTATTTCAAGTAAGATTTATATTGTGACTGAAAGCTCGCACGACAAAGAGCTAAAAGCTCAATTGCCGGATCTAAAGGATGAATCATTTATCGTCGAACCAGGGCGTCGCGGTACGGCCAGCTGTATTGTGGCGGCACTGGCGAAAATTAATCAAGACAAAAGTTACCGGGGGCAGCCGATCATATTTATGCACGCCGATCACCATATTCGAGACGTTGAAGCCTTTGTAAGTACTGCCAAAAAAGCTGGCGGTTTAAGCCGTCAAACTAAACGGTTGGTATTGTTGGGTGTGGTGCCAGATCACCCAGCAACCGGTTTTGGCTACATTGAAAAAGGTAAAAGTTTCGATCACGGTAAGTTAGCGTACGAAGTAAAAAGTTTTACCGAAAAACCCGATTTTGAAACAGCACAGCGCTTTTTTACCAGCGGTCATTATCTGTGGAATATGGGTTATTTTGTCGCTACATTGGCGACTTTTAAGCAAATTATGCAGCGTGACGCTAGCTATTTATACGACAATTTTAGAAAATTAGTTGAATCCAAAAATAACCAAGAATTCAAACAAACTTACTTAAAATTTACAAATGAGCCCATTGACACGGCTTTGATCGAAAAAGTGCCTGATTTGTTAGTTGTGCCGGGTGATTTTGATTGGATGGATGTTGGTAGTTTTAAGGATTTGCACAAAGCTAATCGTCGTGACAAAAATGAAAATTATACTGCAGGCGACGTGGAATTAGTTAATGTCAGCAACACTTACGTGCGTAATGATGGTGACGTGCCGGTAGCGGTAATCGGGCTAGATAACGTGGTAGTGGTTAACACCAAGCACGGTGTGCTAGTGGCTAAAAAAGACGCTAGCCAAAAAGTGGGCGACGTAGCCAAAAAGATCCAAAGCCGCTAAGCGGTGGCTTTGGCAGCGACTAAACGCCAGAATTTAGTTAAAGTACGGCTATTCTTTATAAAGTTGGCAAAAGCTGTGAGAAGATATAAGGTTAGCGGCGTCTTGCTCATTACACTTATAATAATCTCGGTAAAATATTTGTTCTTCCCGATATACTTTGAGCTCCTGGCCACGGTTAATTGCTCTAATTTAATTGCGTGTGACAGTAATGCAAACCTTTGTCTAGCCTTTTTGTTTGATGCACAAACAGCTAATGCGAACGAAAAAAACCAGTAAAACTTTACCCATCCCAGCAAGTCATCGGCACGTTCGTTTGGATTAGACCCGACAAATCCTAAAAGGTGCTGGAAATTCTGTTGCCGATTCTCGTATACTAGGGCAGATTTACCTACGACACTAATATTGGTGCCAAAGTTATAGTAATAGAGCGGTTTATCTACAAAACTAATCTTTTGCGTCCATTTTATATAATCCAGGTTGAAGATTAAATCTTCGCCGAATTTTAAATTCTCATTAAAGCGCAAATGGTTTTGATTAATTATATCAGTACGGAAGATTTTATTACTGGGATGATAAAGCCTGCCGTCCATACCGAGAAGACGAGTTATATAAACCTCTTTAGATTCGTCTTTGTTTTGGGAGGGTATAGGTGCTTTATCAATATCCACGCTAGATACAACTCGGCCATTTTTTAAAGTATTGAAACGAATACGGCATACCACTAAATCGGCTTCATCTTTTTGGATGCGCTCCATCATGGTTGGTATCATGCTCGGCGCAATATCATCGTCGCTGTCTAAGAACATTAAATATTTACCGCGGGCTTTTTTTAGACCAGTATTACGGCCTGCGGATGGAGTGCCGCTATGTTTTTGCCCTAGAACTTTTATCCGTTTATCTTTGGCCTGCCAACCACGCAAAATAGCCAATGAATCATCTGTTGAACCATCATCTACTAAAATTAGTTCAAAATCACACATTGGCTGTTTTAACACGCGTGAAATTATCTGGCCGGCAACTTGGCCGGTGTTATAAACCGGGATAACTATTGATAATAGTGGCTTAACCATACAATAATTATATCAAATACGGTACGCACATGCCCTGTGTCTGGTATAATAGATAAATATGAAAAAGTTTTTAGGAAAATACCGATATTCTCGGATTTTGTTAAAAGAGCTTGTAAAGACAGATTTTAAGTTAAGGTATCAAGGGTCTGTATTGGGTTACCTATGGTCTGTGCTAAAACCATTAATGTTGTTTGCTATCCTATACGTAGTCTTTGTACGCTTTTTGCATTTTGGCGCCGGTATACCACATTACGCCGTATCTTTATTAGCTGCAATTGTGTGCTGGAACTTCTTTGCTGAGGCTACTGGTCAGGGTATGCAATCTGTTGTGGTGCGTGGTGACTTACTGCGTAAAATCAGCTTTCCTAAATATATAGTCGTGGTTTCCGCGACCATCTCGGCTTTAATTAATTTTGTTATCAATCTGGCAGTAGTTACGGTGTTTGCTGCTCTAAATGGTGTCGTCTTCCGCTGGACAGTGTTATTGGTTCCGCTGTTTGTTATTGAACTATATATATTTGCTGTGGCTGTGGCTTTCTTTCTCAGCACGCTTTATGCAAAGTTCCGCGACATTTCCCATATTTGGGAGGTTTTTATGCAGGGAGCTTTTTATGTCACACCGATAATTGTACCTGTATCAATGATAGCCTCAATGAGTGTTGTGGCATCTAAGATAATGTTACTAAGTCCTGTAGCACAAGTTATCCAAGACATTAGGTACAGTTTAATAACTGCCCAAACTGAAACAGTATGGAATTATTTAGGCAACCATATTTTTGCATTTATACCTCTAGTCATTGTGGTAATAGCACTTGTGGTAGGCTCCACTATCTTTAGAAAGAACTCTAAGAAGTTCGCGGAGATGATTTAGATGAAAGATAACATTGCACTTGAAGTGAAAGATCTACATAAGAGTTTTCGTTTACCAAAAGAACACGCGTCGGAAATTAAACGAGCATTCATAAATTTTATACGTGGTATAAGGGGATACCATAAACAGACAGTGCTAGATGGTATTTCATTCACGGTCAAGAAAGGAGATTTTTTTGGTATAGTTGGTAAGAATGGCTCTGGCAAATCGACTATGCTAAAGCTAATCTCTGGTATCTATGAGCCAGATAGTGGCATGATTAATGTCAATGGGTCTCTAGTGTCTTTTATCGAACTTGGCGTAGGGTTTAACGGTGAGCTAACTGGCCATGAAAATGTTTATCTGAACGGCGCGTTAATGGGATTTTCGGTAAAGGAGATTGACGCCATGTATGATAGTATTGTAGATTTCGCCGAATTACGCGATTTTATGGGGCAAAAATTGAAGAACTATTCATCGGGTATGCAGGTACGGCTAGCATTCTCTTGTGCCATCCGTGCTAAGAGTGATATTCTAGTGCTTGACGAAGTATTGGCAGTTGGTGACGAGGCATTTCAGAGGAAATGTAACGATTATTTTGAAGAAATGAAAGATAATAACAATAAAACAATTATTTTAGTTACCCATAATATGGCCGCAGTAAAGCAATACTGCAACAAGGCCTTAATGCTAAAAGATGGTAAGATAATTGCATTGGGGAGCAGTGAAGACGTGGCCGATAAATACAGTTTTGATAATTTGCAAAGTGTGGTTGAAGCTAAGGCATCTGAGCTTGATCTCGGAGTAAGAGATCTTAAAGTAAAGCTGCTTTCACCTAATAGAATTAATCAGACAGACAAGATCAGTCTTCGAATCACTTATAAAACCACAAGAGACGTGAGTGCACGAATTGACTTAAGTATTTTTGACGCTGACCGCAACGTATCATTATTATATGATGAGACAACAGATGCTTTCGCACGTGGAAAAGGAAAGCATACGATTTTGTATGAGTGTGATCTACCACGGTTAATAAATGATAGGCAATTGATCATCTATGTAGCTGTTAATGACTCAGTAGCCGAAGAGCGCATTGCATATACCGCCAAGGCTGATTCACCAGTAATGTTAATGCGCCGGAATGATGTCAAAAAAATAGACAGAAAACAAGAAATACCCGTAGGTGTAGTTAAAATCAGCGGTAAGTGGAGCAAAACGTGAAACAACGGGGTGAACCGCTAGTTTCAGTCATAGTGCCGATTTATAATGTAGAACAGTTTTTGAATAAGTGTTTAGATAGTATCACGCAACAAACCTATAAGAATCTTGAGATAATTTTAGTAGATGATAAAACACCAGATAACTCCGGAAAAATTGCGAATGAATACGCTAAATCAGATAAACGAGTTCGCGCAATACATAAGAAGCAAAATAGGGGGCTAAACCGCGCTCGACAAACTGGGTTTGAGCACTCTAGAGGCGACTATATCACATTTGTAGACAGTGATGATATTTTGCAAGATAATTTTATAGCACGGTTACTTGAAATGATCGAAAAAGAAAGTGCCGATATTGCGGTTAGCGGTTATCAATTCTTTACTAACGAAGACGACTTAAAACATTCACCACACCAGAAAAGCTACGGAACCTATAACCGATATGATTCAATATATTACATGCTGACATATATTACTTATTGGCCCTATAAAAATAGCCCACTAAACAATGTGATTATAAAACTGTTCCGACGCTCGATAGTCGAAAAAATCGATTGGGATTTTTGCGATTACAACATTGGCGAAGATGACTTTATGTCGGCAGAGTTTATCAACCTATCTAGCAAAAATGTGGTTACTGATGAGCAGCTATATTATTATCGCTTCTTTAACCCCGGATCATTAACGGCGGATAGAAAAGCTGTTTTTAAGTATTGTGGCAAACCTATATCCGCTTTTGAGTTATGCAATGACTATCTTACCAAGGCCTCCAAACTATTTGGTGAAGATTTTAGCAACGAGGTCAATTATAGAGCGTATATTCTGTATAAATATTACGTTTGGAATTTAATAGAGCATAAGTTCTCACTAAGTGTCGCGGATATCAAGGTGTTCGACAAATTATTCCCAACTAAAAAATTTTTGAGTATTAATAAGCACCCACTCGATATGCCATTCCTACAAGCAGTTGACGAAGGTGGTCTAATGAATTATGTGGAAAAGAAGATTCAGCTGCTAGTGCAAGACCGCGATAGTCTATATGAACGTGTTAAACTCTTGCAGGATGAACACAATAAGATGATGTCCATAAAAGGGTCACTTAAACGATTTGGCGGCAACATGCTTCGTCGTGTTAGGCGCGATTTTAGCAAGATTAAACGCAGGCTATTGTACCCACTTCAAATGCGTCCGACCATCAACCAGGACAAAGTAGATAAACAGATCCTACACCAATTAAAGCATGTCTATGATAACCAAACGACTAATATACCAAAAGTAGTACATTATTGTTGGATGGGTAAAAACGTAAAATCGCAGGAAGTAAAAGAATATATAAAAACCTGGAAGAAATACTTGCCTGATTACGAGTTTGTAGAATGGAATGAAAATAACTTTAATCTAAACTACAATTATTACGTCAAAGAAGCCTACCAGAACAAAAAATGGGCGTTTGTATCGGATGTAGTACGGCTGCACGCCTTATACTATTATGGCGGTATATATATGGATGTAGATGTCGAGGTGTTGAAACCACTAGAACAATTTCTAGATCATCATGCATTTTCTAGCTTTGAAGCAGGAGACCCGAATAACCCAGAACCATCTATACCAACCGGGTTGATGGCGTCAGAGCGTAAAGGACTGTGGGCCAAAGAGCTACTTGAATACTACCGTTATAGATTCTTCGTTATGCCAGATGGTAGTTTTGATATGACACCGAACCCTGTCCCCATCACTGATCACACTATTGAGAAATATCACTTAATCTGCAATAACAAATTTCAAGATTTAGGTGCTGTGACAATCTATCCCAGTGAGTATTTTTGCCCCAAGAGTTGGAAAACTGGTAAGATCCATCTAACGAAGAATTCGTATGCGATACATCATTTTCAGGGTAGCTGGTTGCCAGAAAATGAGGCCAAGAAATCATGAAGAAATATCTTATTACAAATAAGCATGCTGATGAAATATTTGGCAATAGCCAAGCACAGTACAACCTAGAAGATCTTCATGATGAGATCCTTAAGATATACAAAGAGTTTAAAAGGATTTGCGATAAGAATAATTTAAGATATTTTGCTGAAGGTGCAACTTGGGTTGGAGCAATGTTATGTGAGGCGATCCTGCCTAATGATGACGACTTAGACATAAGAATGCCCCGAAAGGACTTTGAGAAATTATTACAAATTGCACCACAGGAACTACCTAATTATCTGGAACTGTGCAACTATACGTCGTATCCATATTCACGCGCGAATATGGCGAAAATTATGAACAAGAAGACGACTTTCATTGAAAACAGTAAACGAATAACACCTATGGAATGGGGTGGAGTATTTGTGGATATTGTACCTTATGATAATGCACCAGATGATTGGCGAGAACGTGATTATTTACACAATAAAGGGGCTAGGCTATATATATATAATATCCTGCGTAAGAAAAACGAGATTAAACTAAATCTCTTGTATTACAAAACTCGCACTTGGTGGTATTGGCTGGGGGTAGAAAATGATGTTAAGCTACCAAGTAACATTATTACCATGCTGGGACTTTATATATGGATAATGGTACACCCAGTAAACTTTTTTGCCGAGAAGTTAGATAATCTATGGCAGGGGTTTGCAGATGATAAATCAGAATATATCACCTGTCCTGAACGACCATGGGAAAGGTATGGACGTACTTTATATTTAAGGCGTCTATATTATAGGTCGTTTATCCGTCAACCGTTTTATGATACAACAATCCCCATATCAGCTGATTATAGGGAATTAAATATCCAACTATACGGTTATCCACCTCGCTTCGAAGACGATACAAAAAAACTAACTGACGGTTTCTTGGATCTGTATAAACCATATAAAGAGTATCAGAAGCTAGCTAAACGCTAGCGATAATAGCGTCGACGATTCGTTGGCTAGCTGCACCATCACCATATGGATTAGGAGTCTCGCTCATCATCTTATGATATTTCTTATCAGTCAAGAGCTTCTTGGTGGCTGCATAAATACGCTCTGGATTTGTTCCGACTAGTTTTAATGTGCCTGCTTCTATACCCTCTGGACGTTCAGTAGTATCACGTAAAACCAGCACTGGCTTGCCTAATGAAGGAGCTTCTTCCTGAATTCCGCCACTATCCGTTAATATTATGTGAGCCATCTTCATAAAATTATGGAAATCAAGCACATCTAATGGTTCTATTAATTTAATTCTTTTGCTCTTGCCCAAAACCTCTTTTGCTGCTTCTTGCACGGTTGGGTTTAAATGCACCGGATAGACGACTTTAACGTGTTCAAATTCGTCAACAATTTGTTTGATCGCTTTAAATGTGCGTCGCATAGGTTCACCAAAACTTTCACGACGATGAGCAGTCAATAAAATTAAAGTATCCCTACCAACCCAATCCATAACTGGGTGTGAGTAAAAATCAGATACAGTGGTTTTGAGCGCATCGATGGCCGTATTACCGGTTATTATAACTGTCTGATCTTTATTCATGCCAGCTGTCAAGTGTTCGGCGCTCAGTTTTGTGGGGGCGAATAACAAGTCTGCCATACGATCAATAATCTGGCGATTTATCTCTTCGGGGAAAGGGTTGTACTTATCGTATGTTCTTAAACCCGCTTCAACATGTCCGATAGTCACTTGCTGATAGAAGGCTGCTATGCAACCTGCCATAGCCGTAGTGGTGTCACCATGGACTAATACCACATCTGGTTTCTCTTCTATAATAACTTTTTCTAATCCCTCTAGAACCTTCGATGTGATGTGAGACAGTGTCTGGCCAGACTCCATAATGTCTAAATCATAGTCTGGTTTAATTTCGAAGATATTTAGCACTTGATCTAGCATTTGACGGTGCTGAGCAGTTACACAAACGATGGATTTAATTTCTTTTCTGCCTTCTAGTTCTTTCACAACAGGTGCCATTTTTATGGCTTCGGGACGAGTGCCAAAAATACTCATAACTTTGATCATTTTTTACTCCTTTTATTATCATTATTTAGGAATTTGATTATATCTTTGGCACGTTGCTCCCAAGTGTTCAGTTTCGCTTGTTCAAGTAGCGTTTTGCGCGCCGCTGAGTTTTGTTTTTCTTTTATCGCTCTATCTAAATTCTTTTCAAAATTAGCGGCATCCTCAGAAACATGTACGTACTTATACCCCTCTAATTCTCGTAGGTCACGCGTACCGACTGTTGGTAGCCCCATAGCCATATACTCGAAAAGTTTTACGGGCGAGGTAGATTTAGCAATTTCGCCATATTGAAAAGGGACGATAGCACAGTCAAAAAATAGCGCATAATTAGGTAGCTCCTGATAATCTTTAGGACCAAGAAAGTGGGTGTTAGGGTATTTCTGAAACTTTTGTGAACCACCACCATAATCCGGCCCAATATATACAAACGCTAGATCTTTGCGTTCATGGG
The DNA here is from genome assembly GCA_009778675.1 of Candidatus Saccharimonadota bacterium. GTDB lineage: Bacteria > Patescibacteriota > Saccharimonadia > Saccharimonadales > Saccharimonadaceae > WRFU01. The sequence continues at coordinate 23,844 of WRFU01000002.1, read as the reverse complement.
CTAAATTATTCATTAGCTCCGCGTTAAGCCAGGGAGCCAATGCGCCATAGTATCCGATAATTGGTCTGTTATCTTTTTTGACTCTTGCCAAGTCCAATGGTAGTACTGGCTGTTTTTGGGTATAGTCAAAATCCTCAATATTAACGGCATTTTCTGACAATAATATTTTCTTTTTAGAAAAACCATCACCGACTAGGTCTTGTAGTAACTTTTTAGCTGATGCCAGAATTAGGGCTGGTTCATGTATATGAAGCGTGTCGTAAAAATCTTGCAGCTCGTGCGCCATAGGTGATATATCGCCACTAATCTCATCGATATATTCATATATTAACTGCATCTTTGACCCAAACATGTCTTTAACTTGGCTATAAATAGTTTGGTTGGCATTGGTAGAACTGACAAAAAAGTATAGTTTATTTTTAAAAACTAAATTCTTTAATGTTGCTAACTTTTTAATGGTCACCATGCTAGAGTTAACTACACGGAATGGTTTTTCACCTGTTCTTTCAAGATAAATAATAAAGTATCCAGCTTGTGACAAATGCGCTGCTAAATGTTGTGGACGCTGCTTTAATTCAACTTTCCACGGTATGGAATCATAAATAATAACTGGCTTATCACCGACCATGTTGATAATCGTTTCTTGATATCCTCTAACACGTACGTCCTGGTAGCTTTCATATATACGTAAAGTTGTTTTACCGGTGGATATAACAACTTTTCTACGACTGCTATTAACCGGTAGCAATGCATTAAAAGTATCAGCTAATCTCCAGGCAGCTCGAAATCGTTTTGAGCTAGTTTGCCTTTTTAGCTCACGATTCTCTAACTGAGCCCGAGCTAGCTCTTTCTTTAGCTTGTTTATCTCAGCTGTAGAGTCTTTTACCATATAGATTAATTATACTATAGATAGCAAGTGGTTAGCTATGTATTTGGTACTAGCTCACAAATAAAGTATCAATCCAAGAAGCGTTTATAGTTACCGTTCTTGCCAATAATGTAGCCATTTTCAAAATTTTGTCGATATTGGCCGTTTTCTTGGAATTCTTCACCTGTTGGAAAACCTAATTCACCATGTTCAGCGCCTTGCGTGGCGTAATAAGCACGTATGTTGCCTCGGACTATCCAATATCCGGTTTGATCTCTACCGATGATATAACCATCTACAAACCTCTGGTACGTACCATCTTGGGTTGGTAATTCTGGCTGCAGAGGATATCCAATAACGCCACCTGCGCTACCAGCTGCTTTGTATTGCTCAAAAATCTTGCCACTGACTACCCAGTATTTGGTATCCCAACGTCCGATAACGCTACCATTCTCAAATAATTGTTGATTTCCACCACCACTAGCGGGCGATTCATTACCAATTGGGAATCCTAAGCCACCATTGTCTGCATCCTGTTTATCATATTGGGTACGGATGCTACCACGTATTGCCCAATACCCGGTATCCCATTTGCCAATAATGTAACCATTCTCAAATAGCTGTTTGTTGCCACCGCTAGTAATTGGGTGTTCGTCAGCGATAGGGAAGCCAAGCGCCCCATGTTCTGTGCCAAGCGCTGCGTATTGGGTACGGATGCTACCACGTGTTGCCCAATATCCGGTATCCCATTTGCCAATAATGTAACCATTCTCAAAATGCTGATAATAACCCCAACGTTCGGTGGAGTTCTGATTGGCTACTGGTTGTCCTAGGACTGAGCTTTCGCCACCAACTGAGTAATAATATTGACCAATCGAACCAATAACGATGTAATTAGCACTCCCGAACCAGTCCGTAAAATAATTATAAAAATTGATATTACCAAAGGCGCCGCAGCTTGGGTAGCTGGCGCTGGTGCCGCCGTTTAGAGCGTAGCTGTTGGGCTGGTAGGGGGTGTAATTATAAAGCGCGGCGGTGGCACGGTTTTGAATATTGACTTGCGATGAACCGCACCTGGTGTCGGGGTTGTATTGAATCCAATTTAGCCCAGTCCAGTAAGGCTTATACCAGCCGTTGCTGCTACTTGAATCTGGCGCTGACATGGTGGCGTGGAACAAGGCTGCTGCCCAACGAATTTGATTCTTAAAACCATAATATTTGCTGTCACAGGCGCCAGTATCGGGGCAACCATAACCGGCTGCCGAACGGTATTGTACGTTAACGCAGTACCCAGTTGGGCTGCTGGGGCATTCTTTGGTCGGTGTGCCTAAGTTGGTTTTTGTCCACCACCAACCATCGCGTGGCCAAGTGTCGGTTACTAACCCTTGTTCTTTTTCGAGCAGCACAATTAACACCTGGGGATTAATATTATAATCTTGGGCGGCTTGCCAAATAATTTGCGCCGCCGTTTGGCCGTCTTCGGTGTAATCTTTTAGACAAGGTGCAATCGCCCGGGACTCACTAGTGTAGCCGTGCAAGGTATTAGTGTCGCAGTTTGGATTTTTGGCATTTAAAAAACTCTGAATTTGCGCCGCTGTCATGCTACTTTTATTGGTCATAACATAGTCGCTCATAATATTACCAGCGCTAAAACCAGCTAGACTAGCGTTAGCGTCATCTTGACGCCAAATTGTCAAAAAACCTGCCACTACCAAGACCGCTGCCAGGAACGCAGCGGTAGTGATTTGGATTATAGTTTTGCGTTTTAGACCCATCGTTACCATTATATCAAAGTTGTTATGTTTTGTCAATAGGGGCGGTCACTGGGGTCGAAGTTTGACTACCTACGACGTTGATAACTTTGGCTGACCAGCCATCACCAGTTAAAGTTTGATTGCTTAAATTAAAGGAACATAAATATTGATTTTGCCAAATTACATTAACGGTTAGCACAATATTCTGTGCGCCGGCTTTTGATAGCGTTAACTGGCACTGCCCGGCCGCAGCAGAGTTGAAAATAGCTAATACTTCCTGAGTATTAGCACGAGTGATAAATGGCACTACCACCTTTGTGCTGTCAGTCGGATTGGAAACATAAGTGTTGCTATTGTCGGGGCTAGGGGTCAGGTTAACGTTTTTGTCTTCTGCCGGGTTACTAGCCGGTTCAGAGTTAGATTGGCTGTTGGTTTTGTCTTTTTTGGTGGTCTGATCTTTGCTAGTGTTCGGTTTTTGATACCACGGCCATAAATTGTTTGCCCCAGGTACTACAAAATAGGCCACAATACCAGCTACCAGTAGGGTTATTATGATAATTATTAGCCATTTTTTAGTTCGTTTTTTTTGTCTTTTCATGAGGTGAAGCCTCCTAATTCCAAAATAGCATAAGCGTATTTGTATGTCAACCAGAAAAATGCTATCATATGCCTATGAACAACCAATCAGCAGTACTATTGAAAACTATACAAGCCAAGAAGCCTGAACTTTATCAGGCTATGAGGCAATATGGAGCTAGTAACTTACGTATTTTTGGCTCTGTTGCCAACGGAACGGCTAATATTGATAGCGACATTGATTTTATGGTAGATATTGTTAGCCCCCCACATTCAATATTATTGGCGCGATTGGGGCTACAACGTGAGTTTAGCCACATATTAGGACATGAAGTTGACGTAACCAATAGTGCTAAGATGCTACCAAAGATAGCAAATCCACCATTTAAATCAGGAGTAGTAAGTGTCTAAAAATAATATAAGCATTGAGCTGTTGAAAAATATACTAGTTTTTATACAAGAGGCTAAAGATGAGTACGGGCTCACAAATAGTAGTGATATGTTTACCGCTAATATGGCTTTTAAGGCTGTAGCTATAGATTTAATACAGATTGGTGAGAATGTTAATAAAATCTTTAAGAATGATCAGGAATTATTAAGCACAGAGCCGGATATTCCATGGCGAGATATTGTGGGCATGCGTAATATGGCGGTACATGACTATGATGGCCTTAATAAAGAGGAGATTTCAAGCAGTATCAAAATTGATATCCCTGATCTAGAAAAAGCCATAAAGCGACTGCTAAATAAGACTAAAAATTAATTATAGCCATTTGGGTTTTTCGATTGCCAGCGCCAAGAATCTTGGCAAGCTTGCTCTAAGGTCCGAGCAGTTTTCCAACCTAATTGTTTATTAGCTTTGGCCGCACTAGCGTAACAAGCCGCGACATCGCCATCGCGGCGTTCAATAATCTTGTAAGTTATCTTTTTGCCAGATGCTTGCGTAAAAGCATCAATTATCTCTAATACTGATACACCATGGCCAGTACCCAGATCAAAAATCTGAATGCCGGGTTTCATATGTTGCAGCGCTACCACATGGCCGTTAGCCAAGTCCATCACATGGATATAATCGCGTACGCCGGTGCCGTCGGGTGTGTCGTAATCATCACCAAAAACATTAACGTGATCTAATTTGCCAACCGCCACCTGGGCTACATATGGCAACAGATTATTCGGAATGCCATTCGGGTCTTCGCCAATCGTGCCACTGGGGTGGGCGCCGATTGGGTTAAAATAACGCAGCAAGGTAAACTGCATTTTTGGATTCGCCTTAGCGACATCTATTAAGATTTGTTCGATCATAAATTTTGTCCAGCCGTAGGGGTTGGTAATACCTACGCCGGTTTGGCAATCTTCGGTCAGGGGCAACTTTTCGGGCGTACCATAAACGGTTGCCGACGAGCTAAAAATGAGTTTATAGACTTTATAATGCTTCATAGCATCGAGTAAAACTAGGGTAGAATCAATGTTATTGGCGTAATAATCGAGCGGTTTGGCAACTGATTCGCCGACGGCTTTTAGGCCTGCCAGATGTATCACGGCATCAAATTTTTCCGCCGCAAAAATTTGATAAAGTTTTGCTCGGTTACGAACATCTAATTTATGGAAAGGTATTTTGCAGCCGACAATTTTCTCGACTCGTTTGATAGCTTCGATACTGCTGTTTGATAAGTTATCTACTACCACGGCCGTGTGTCCGGCAGTGTATAGTTCGACTAATATGTGTGAGCCGATATAGCCGGCTCCGCCTGTTACTAATATCTTCATATATCTATTTTAGCATCTGTATGAGGTATGTTATATAATTAAGGTAGTGAAACGAGATACGTTTTTCATTTATAGAGTGTGTTTGGCCATTGGTGACATTGTAGCTGTTATGGCGGCTTTTCTGCTGAGTTATTGGGCTCGGGTAGTATTAGACCCGCGGCCGGTCTTTTTTGCGATTAACCCAGTGGGGGTTTTGGTGTCGGTGGCTTCGCTAATTCCACTGTGGCTGATTATATTATCGGTAGCCGGGCTATATACCCAGCGCATAATATCCAGGCGGTTGCGCGAATATAGCCGGCTGTTAGTAGCGTCGGTAATGGGGCTGATGGCGTTTATAACTTACGCCTATTTTATGCGGGTTGATATTTTCCCGGTGCGCTGGATTGCGCTATATACCCTGGCCTTTAGCTTTTTGTTTTTGGTGTTAATACGCGAAGTTATAAAAACTATTCGGGGACATTTTTTAATACGTGATGTGGGTATGCGTCGGGCGGTGATAACAGGCAATAGCGCTAATACAGCTGTGATATTAAACGATTTTTTGTATGATAAGGGCTTGGGCTATAAAACGGTCGGTATTGTGGCTAATAAATCATATATCCCGGGTAAATTGGCCAAACTGCACTTTGCTTCGGTGGCTAAAGCGATTGCGACGGCCAAACCAGATGTCATAATTCAAACCGATGGCCAGGATACTTCTAGGGTTTACACTCAGGCCGTGAATGCTCACATCGACTATATGTTTGTGCCCAATCAAGCTATGCTGGCTAGTAAAAATGGTGAATTGTTTATAATCGGTTCGCTGCCGATTGTGAAAATCTTGACCACACCATTGGTTGGCGCTGCCAAGTTTGTCAAGCGTGCCTGTGATTTAGTCTTTGGGGTGGTAGCTTTAATATTAGCTTCGCCCATTATGTTAGTGATTGCCGTAGTTATTAAATGTGGTGAACCCCACGGTTCGGTGTTTTATAAAGAAAAACGCCTAACCCGCTTTGGTAAAAAGCGTTATATCTATAAATTCCGCTCGCACAAGCTAGCGTATAATGGGTTAACGCCCGAAAAAGCTTTCGCCAAAATGGGGCAGGCCGAATTAGTAGAAGAATATCGTAATAACGGTGATTATCTAAAAGACGACCCCAGGATTTCTAAAATTGGCCACTTTTTGCGGAAAACTTCGTTAGATGAGCTGCCACAACTGCTAAATGTGATAAAAGGTGATATTAGCCTGGTTGGCCCACGGGCTTTGCAACCGGGCGAGCTAGAACAATATCCCAACAAAAACCTTATTCTATCGGTAAAATCAGGCTTAACTGGCCTGGCGCAAGTTTCGGGTCGGCGCAGCATTAGCTTTGAAGAACGCCGTTTGCTCGATATTTATTACATCCAAAATTGGTCGTTGCTACTAGATTTGCAGATATTGGTTAGAACTATAGGTTCGGTGCTAACTGGTTGGGGCGCCAAATAAATGAAGTTAGAAAAGCTAAAAGTGGCGATAGTTTGTGATTGGCTAACCGAAAGTGCTGGTGGCGCCGAACAAGTGTTGTTGGCGGTGCATGAAGTTTTTCCAAAAGCGCCAATTTATACTTCGCAGTACCGACCCAAGCGTGCCGTTTGGTTTAACAAGTGTGATGTACGAACTGGTTGGGTGAATATTTTCCCGCGCCAAATTCGCAAGTTTATATCACCTTTGCGGGCAGTTTATTTTAGTCATTTAGATCTTTCGGGCTATGATTTAGTAATTTCGGTGGCCAACGCCGAAGCTAAAGGTGTAAAAACGCGCGGTAAGCACGGTCAAGCGTTGCACGTATCATATCTGCAGGGGCCACCGACTCAATATTATTGGGGTATGTACGACGAATATCTTAAAAATCCGGGTTTTGGCAAGTTTAATTGGTTGGCTCGCGTGGGGCTAAAGTTGTTGATAGGCTCACTACGCAAAGTCGACTATAAATTTGCCCAAAAGCCGGATTATTTATTGGCAAATTCTAATTATGTCAAAGATGAAATTCGTAAAACTTATCAACGCGACGCCCAGGTGCTGTTCCCACCAGTGGAGTCTTTGCAGCCGTCGGTTAGTGGTAAACGCCATGGTTTTGTGACGGCCGGACGTCAAGTGTCGTGGAAACGGGTCGATTTAGCGATTAAAGCTTGCCTAAAAACCGGGGATGATTTACTGGTGATTGGCAATGGCCCCGAACATGATAAGTTAGTGGCATTAGCCCGTGGGCACGGTAATATTGAATTTTTGCCGGCTTATAACGGCTCGACCGCCATTGCTAAACATCTATCAGCTGCGGCCGGTTTTATTTTCCCCAGTTTAGAGCCATTTGGTATTGTGCCAGTCGAAGCGTTGAGCACTGGTACGCCGGTAATTGCTTACGGTAAAGGTGGGGCATTGGATTACATTCAAGCTGGCAAAAACGGAATCTTGTTTGACAGCCAAACCGTTGACTCGTTAACACGGGCACTGCAAAAATCACGTAAAATTAAGTTCGACTACAAAGCTATAGCCGCTACTGCTCGGCCATTTGCGACTACCGAATTTAAGCATCACCTGGTAGATTATTTAATGGGATATCTAAAAAATTATGATCAAAAGCGTTAGAACCTTTTTAAAACTAAAAGGTGTGCAGCTGGGCGTGTTTGAGTATTTATTGTTGCTGGCGCCGTTCGCTATGTTGTTTAGCTATCAGCCATTAATTAGTTTTGGCATGCACGCCAATATGCACATTGAACTTGCGGTGGCAGTAATATATCTGCTGGTTTTAGCCTTGGTAGGTTTGCCACGCATCTGGCGGTCAAAATCCACTCTAATAACAAACAAGTCCGTCTTGTTTGTGGCACTTTTTGTGTTATGGTGTGCTTTAAGCCTGTTATGGACACCAAACTTAACCCGCGGAATTTTGACGCTTGGTATTGTTGGACTACTGTATTTGGTATTGTTGGCCGTTTTGGCAACCCAAAACTTTAAAAAGCTATTACCGGCACTAGTTCGTCTAACAGTCATTAGCGGTCTGTTTATATCGGTCGTAGCGTGGTCACAAGTGTTGCTCGCTGCGCTAAGTGTCCCAAACCAAGTCACATTATTGTGCGCCGGCTGCCAGGCCACAATTTTTGGCTTTGCTAGGCCAGATGGTTTTGCCATCGAGCCGCAATTTTTGGGTAGCCTGTTAATAATTCCGATAGTTTTGTTGTTGCAGGCCTGTTTTACACGAAAAACTGCTAGTTACACTAAACTGGCCTTGGTATTTTTAATTACAACCATGATTTTGACTTTGTCACGTGGTGCAATTTACGCCCTGGCTATAAGTGGTTTGCTTTTAACAGCTGTAAACTTTAAGCAAGTTAAAAAATTGACTTTTACGGCTGGGTTAATTTTAGTTGGCATTGTAATCGGGCTAGGCGTTCAGGGTATAGCAGCGCAAGTTAATCCGAAGGTAGCCGATGGTTTTGGCATAACGATCGCTAAGAGCGTGAACCAGTTAACACTCGGTATTGTTGATCTTCGCCCTAAACAAACTAGCATCACGACTTCGGCCAGCGGTTACATTGCAGAATCAACCGACGTTCGGGTCAATTTAAGTAAACTAGCACTCGAAACTTGGACTAAGAGTCCATCAACAGCTATATTTGGAGTCGGCTTGGGTGGAGCGGGGCAAAGTATGCACGACTTTAAGCACCAAACAGCCGCTTACGAAATTGTCCAAAATGAATATGCAGAAATTCTATTAGAACTCGGTTTGGTGGGTATGGCGCTGTTTGTTGCAATATTAATATCGCTAGTCTTTAAGCTACGCGGTCAACCACAGTTGCAAGCTATCTTGGTCGCTTTTATGGTGCAGTGGCTGTTCTTTTCAGGCTATCCGAATGCCCTACACATCTATCTATTTATGATCGTGTCCGCTAGTATTTATAGCAAGGGGGTTATGCATGTTAACCAAAAAACAAACTGAACTGTTAGAATTTATCGCCAGTTTTATAGACGAACACGGTTACAGCCCTAGTTACCGCGAGATCATGACAGCCATGGGCATAAAGTCGGTTTCTACCGTTGCTCAGCATGTGGATAACTTAATCGCCAAAGGTGTTGTTAAAAAAACCGATGGTAGCCAAAGGTCGCTAGAAGTAGTTGGCGCACCAGCACCTACCAGCTTAATCGACCAAAAAATTAAGCAGTTCGAAGAAGCCAATGAACCCGAAAAAGCTGATATCTTGCGCCAAGCGAAAGAGCTGCTTAAGTAAATCAAAAATGAAGATCGGTGTAGATATTGATAATGTGATGACAGACTCTAGTGAGTTGATAATTCAATATGCCAAAAAATACTTTAAATCGAACGATATGGATCTAATTGACAACATTTTGCATGCCAATAAAGTTGATGAAAGGCTGATGGCTTTTTATGAAAAATACCTAACGAAAATGCAGGGTGATTATAAGCTAAAAGCCAATGTCAAAGAGGTCATAGACAGTTTAAGACAAAAAGGCCATGAAATAGTTTTGATTACTGCGCGCGGGAATAGCCAAACCCATAGTTACCTTGATAAACTTGGTCAGGATATTGTTACTAAAGAGTATTTACTCAAACACAAAATAAATTTCGATAAAATTATTTTTGGCACAAGGGATAAAGCTAAAGAATGCGTGGAGAACCACTTGGACATTCTAGTTGACGATTCTACTCGTGTTTTAGGAAACCTCCACGGTACTAATACTAAGCCGATCCTATTTGTATCGATGCACAATAAAAACTGCCAGACCAGTTTTGTCAAGGTGTATAATTGGCTTGAGCTAGAGGAAATTATAGATAGAGAACAATTAACTAGTAGCGGATGAAGAAAAGATATATTTAAGATTTCGACCACCCAGCCATAGTAATGCCAGGCCGCCAACGATTACCTCGGATATTAACGTGCGGTAAATAATCGGTGAGCCACGGAAAATATAGAAAAAAACTATAAAGCCAACAATTAAAAGCGCACCACCGATGGCGGCATCGGCCAATTTGTGGCGGCAAATCGATACCACACACAAAAACATTAGCAGTGAAAAGATCGCAATTGACAACAATTCAAGCGGCAAGTAACCTTTAAGCATCAAACCGTTAGAATTAAAACCAACCCGAATAATGAAATCTTCAAAGATTAATATTAATGCCACACAAACTGCAATCAGCCCAATTAATGTGTACAAATAACGTCGCACCAGAACTTTGGATCCGTCAATCATCGCCGGTATGCTAAGCCGCGTTAGTGGCTCCATGATAGCCAAAATTACTTTAGCAATGGTGGAAATGCCAGCATATTGCCCAACCATGTAGCTAGACAAATTGCTTTTTGCGATAAAAACATCAATGGTGGATATCACGGTGATGGCCGTAATACTAAATAAAGTTGTTAAAATAACGTATTTTCTAGGCAAAATACGCTTGATGTCACTTAGGTAGTGTTTGAAGTAATGGTTTTTGATTTCTAAACGCTGATTTTTAAGCAACGAAACCAAGTAGGCAATTATCAGGCCAATGGTATAGCCGATCATAGCACCAAACGCGCCCCAGCCCATCATCACAAAAATAGTTGCAAAAATGATTCTGCTAAGTGAAGCAATAATGCCAACTACACCTGAAAAGGCAAAGTGATCCTCGCCTTGCAGCCGGCCGATTTCAATTATATAGGGGATGTTAACTAGCAGACTAAGACTTAGGGCGAAAATCGACCAAATTGATTGAATATGAAAAGTATTTTGGCTGATAATTAAAAAAGCTGAGCCAATAACGGCAATCCCTGCCACAATAATGCTTGATAGTTTACCCAACCCAGCCAATTCGGCAGTGTACTTATGCTTGTCTTTACTTTCGGCCGTAATGATTATGGATAGAATATTTAAAACCACAAACCCCACGCCAAATTGGTTAAGCAAAGTAATAAAAAACTGAATTTCACCGAAAGTCGCCACGTTGGCGAATCTGGCCATTATCGGGTAAAAACCATAATTAAGTACGGCGGTTACGCCCGATAAAGCAAAAAATATTAGCGAGCCAGACAGGATCTTTTTGTTCAGTTTAGTCATTGTCATTATTATAACCTACATTTCGACCGCCATAATAGGCGACCTAGCAAATACGGCAACATTATTCTTATAGATTTTTCGATTTCTTTTTGTCGATAACATAGAGCGGGCGGTTCAAAGCTTCGGTATGAATGCTAGAAATATACAAAGCTGTTACAGCCTGTGATACTAAAACGATACCAACCAAAAACAACACCAGCAGCCCTAGCGCCCCAGAACCAGTAATATCTAAATGCATCGGGTCACGTAAAATCAGGGCTTCGATGATCACGAACAGCCCCACAATGCCCGATATTATAGTAATAAAACCGCCCACCCAACCAAATAGATAAAGCGGTGTGGGCCCCGATGCCACAAAACTATGAATAGCTAGACCGGTAAGCTTACGAAAATTGTAGCTTGGTTTGCCAGCAATGCGATTTTTTTGGTTAAAGTAAATGTATTTAGTATCAAAACCCAGCCAATCGATCAACCCGCGAGTTATACGGCGTTTTTCGGTCAGTTTTAAAAACTCATCTTTAACACTGCTATCGATTAAGCGAAAATCTGTCGCACCCGGTACAACTTTGCTAGACGAAATTAGGTGTAGCAGCACGTTAAATAACCACGATCCAGCCCTAGCTATGACGCTGTGATGCTTGTTCTGTTTGCGTACACCAATTACAACTTGACTGCCAGCTTGCCACGCGGCGATAAATTCGGGAATTAGTTCTACCGGGTGTTGACCATCGCTATCTAGCATAATTATAGCGTCACCCTTAGCCTGGGCAAGCCCAGCCGTTAGGGCGGCTTCTTTGCCAAAGTTACGGCTTAAGCTCACAATTTTTACGGTTTCGCTAGTGGTTAGTTGGTACAGTTTGTCTAGCGTACCATCGCGGCTGCCATCGTCTACGTAAATAATTTCGTGACTGCCGATACTCTTAAGCACATCCACCAAACTACGGTGAAACTTCTCGATACTAGCCGCTTCGTTATAGGCGGGTACTACAATTGATAATTTCATATTTATAGTATACAATACCCTTGCGATCCCGGGTAGCTCAATGGTGGAGCAAGAAGCTGTTAACTTCGAGGTTGTCGGTTCGAGCCCGACCCCGGGAGCCAATTTGAAGTTTTTGGTTCTGTGAACAACGTAGAGAAAGGCTCTAACAGATGAAATTGGAGCCTTTTTTGGTTCAATTCTAAGTTCGAAATTAGTAGACGTAAAATCTTGTTCTTTTGGGCAGGTTTCGAATTTTCAAAGATTTTCTTGGCGTTCTGAGCTAGTTTCAACAGATACGTAGCGTCGATATTGAAACTTTTATCATTGTTGGTTAGTTGGACGAGCCTTTCGTCCAACTTTTCCATTTCTGCTGTTAGGTTTGTAGCGTTTTTGTCATAGACATCGGCAGTAATACGTCCGTCGAGGCGGTCTTCGTATAGAAGCTCTTTTCTCTTTTCCAGCCGTTTGTATTGTTCTTTTACTTCTTTGATAGCACTGGCGTAGTAGAGTTGTAGATTGTTGTGTTTGTCATTTAGTTCAGCAATGATTTTTTCGACTAATTGTTCGCCAATCGTCAGTTTGTCCAATACGGCTAATATCTGGGGCATTATGACGTCTTCGGACGTGTGTGCGTTGCCACAATGCCCTTTGGCTTTTGAGCATTGCATATAAACCTTGCCCTTAGCGTAGTATGACGAAATACTACAACCGCATACTGCGCATTTTAGAATACCGTTGAACGTGAAGGTGCTTTTCGTGTCCGTCTTGTTCTTGGAGTTTCCTTGTTCAACATTTATCGTCTGGACGTAGTCGAACACTTGCTTGCTGATGATTGGCTCGTATTTATGCTTGTAAAGACCGCCATCATAACGCATTACGCCGTAATAGAACGGGTTTTTGAGAATATCGCATATCTGACTTTGCCCGACTGGTTTACGGCTTTTCGTATTGCTCGTAAGCCCGTCCTGTCGCATTATCTTGGCAATAGTTCTGAACGATTTGCCTTCAAGTCGCAGATTGAAAACCTTGACGATGTAATCCCTGCGTTCAGGGTCTGGAATTATGGTTTTTACTTTACCGTCCGTGCCAGGCACGTCGATATTCGTGTAACCTATACAAGCCTTGCCTGGGTATTCGCCGTCGTGGAGCTTCTGTTCAATGCGTCGCTTCACGTTGTCGCTGATTGCCGCTGAATAATAGCCGCCGAATACCATACCCATATCTAAGCGTGTTTTATCGCAGGCTGGCGAGTTCCTGTGATATATTAGTCCGTCAGACGGAAAGTGAAGTTCCAGCCTGCCGTCTTTCACTTTCTGTTTCAAACGCCAGACGATTTCCGATGAACAATCACGTGTTAGGCGGTCAATTTTATCAAATACTATTATGCACGGCTCTTTTTCTGCATACTCACACACCTTATCTACAATTTCCAAGAACTTGGCACGGTCTTCGCTATATGCCGACTCGTCAAAACTATGTAGTTCTTTATTGCTTATATTGTTTTGGTCTGAGTAGTTGTTGAGCCTTAGCTCTTGTGCAGGCAGAGCATCTCTTTGACTTGGGTCTGAAACCCTTGCTATAAGAAACGCCTTTGTCTGACTGTAATCTTTTTTAGTTGTTGAAGTTTTCATAATAAACCTTTCTCATTACTTACTATTATATACCAATACTTACTACCAATCAAGAAATGTCGTAATCTTCTAGTTTGGTTGCTTTCATCTCTTTTATGGTGTTGCCCATAAAAATCAGTGATTTTAGTTGTCGGCGTTGGGGCGGAAGTCTAATGTTTCTTATGCGATACCACGCTTGCCTACCGATTGCCTCGTCGAACAATGTCCTAATGTGTCTTGCGTCGTTCGTATGTGCCGATAAATAGGCGTAGCCGAGCCGTGCTAAGGCTTCCTGTGGGCGTTGCGTAGTTTCCGATAAAATATCACGCAATAGTGATATGGGCGTGTCTTGTAGCAAGTGAGCTTTCTGGACTTTACTGAAAATGTTTTCCCAGTGGTGTGTTAGGACACGCTTTGCCACTTCGTCTGTAAATACATCTTTGAAAGTAAGTGGTTCTTCAATTCCGAGTTTTTTGAACTCTTTTTGTATCTTTTGCTTACCATTGAGCCTTACTTCAAAACGCACGACTGCGAAAGGGTGTTTTGCCTTGCGTATTTTTTCCAATTCGTCCAACAGATTGAGCTGGCAATAACCGTCTTTTTCCTGTGTTCGCTTTTCACTAATTTTGGAGCGTTGCAGGTCGGTTATCTTATCGTAAATTGCTATATCGAGTGAGTTTGTGTGAATATGTAGAACTTTGCCGCCATTTTGAAAATCCGTGTTCTGCACGTCATAGACTTTCGAAATGTCAGCAGTATTTAGTCCTGCTATGATAGCTGACGCAAGTGTTCCATCAGTGAATACTACGTTCTTGCAGAAGTCGATTTTGCGAACTTCAAGATTTGCCAGTTGAGGTGAAAAATAGAAACCGATTTGCATTTCCCGTAAAACTTTACGTAGCATAAAAAGCACTTGGTCGAAATCGGCTTCCGATAATTCGTTAAAATTATTGCCATAAACTAGTTTCGGTAGGGACAGCTCGATAGCCAGCTCATAGTCCCTGCCGTGTGGTCGGGGGCGTTCTGTGTAGGTTATACGTGGCTTATACACACCGAGCTTTCTGTCGGTAGCAGTCGGGTTGATAACGCCAGTAATTACGCCCCTCTCATTTTCCCGAAACAGGTCGAACCTTACTTCACTTTGACGAAGTCGGTTATTCAGTTTGGTTACTAGTTTTATGGTATCTATCACAATCACCACTTTCTTCCATCAAAAACAAGCTCACATTCGCGCACAACTGCCGATTCGATGAGGCGGCTTGCTTCTTGTGAGAGTGGTCGATGATAATGCAGTCCCGTCTTCGACGTGGGGAATAGTATTCTATACCCGCCTTTACGTTTCCGATAAACTGCGATAGATGTCAGCAGTAAATCATCGTTCACTAGAACCGTGGCATAGCCAATATGCCCATCTTTAGGCGTAATCGAAGTGATTACGACACCCGAAACTTTTAGTTTGTCCATTGTCCTTTTCCTTTCCTTTATTACGTTTTGCTAAGAAGTCGGCTTCAATCAAAGCGTCAAAGAAATCGACAAGACGCTTGATTTGCTCATCGTATTTCTTCGTTGGTTCGATTTCCTTTGACTTCATACGTCCGTTTTACCAACAAAAAAACGACTTGTCGTCGTTCTAGTATTGTGTTGTAGCAGTCTAGTTATTTTTGCTTTTTATGGCGTATGGTAGTCGTCAAAAACCAACCTCATTCCATTCGTCTTTCGGTAGTTTTCGTAAAGTTCCGTTATATTGGCGTAATGTATCGTCAAGTTCCGACGTGTTTATTTTTTCCCGTTCGATTTCAGGTCGTGAGATGTGTGGTCTAAACTTTATTTCATTTTTTGATACTATCGGAAAGAACATTTTGCGAACTTCGCCTTTGAAGCCCATATCATTCAGAATGCTAGTCAGATGGCGGCGATTGTTTGATAATGAGGGCTTGAACAGCTCGTTGGGGTGCTTGAAAGCCTGGTCTAATAGTTCTGCTGGCGTAGAGTATAGCTTCGTGGTGGTTAGCTCGTAGCCAGAGTTTATGTATAGGCGTCTTCCTTGCTCATATGTCAGTTCATACCAGTCTGATTTATAACCGTCAGTTCCGTTTAGATAGTTACTCACTGCGGTTGCACTGTCGTCGAGTATCTTTTGCGTGTCGGTGTTTAGTTTTGCAGGTTTTTTGCCGTGTATGAGCCAAAGTCTATTTGCTTCCGCAGTATGCTTCTTGAACCTTTCTGACATAGTGAGGCTACCAACTTTATTGGTTCGGTATTCCCACTCTTCACTAATAGTCCTTTCGTTACCGTGCAGTATGTCAAAAACATTGCCGATAGACTCGGGCGTAATTTCTAGTAGTGTGGCATTACCCATATAAAGCTCTTTTAGTTTGTGTGCCAGCAACGTGAAGCAGTCGTTGAGTTCACTAGTGTCAGTATTGGCTTCATCTTGATAATAAGCGTCTGCGATTTCAAACAGAGCGTCATTCAGAAGTTTGGCGACAGCAAAGTCATTCGGGTCTTCATCTGGCGGCACGAATGGAGCGTCTAGTTTTTTTACAAAACTAAGCACTTTTTCGGCTTTGTCTTCATCTAGTGAAGTAACTAATTCAGATAGCTCGGTTTTCACATCTTTACTCATCACGCTCTTTATATCTTTGTTATATTTTATCACGTATTGGTATATAATGGACGTATGAAGGAAGTAAGCATTGATAATCTGCCTGAATACTTGACTATGACGGAAGTAAGCAAGTTGCTCAACGTGCATCAAAACACGCTACGCAACTGGGACGCCTCTGGTGAGCTGAAAGCCGTTAGAATGGGCGTAAAGCGCATTAGACGCTATAAAAAGGCGGATATATTGGCTTTTATAAAACTTTTAGAAACTGATATGGAGCAAAAATGAACAATATAAAACGCATACATTCAAACTTATATTTCGTAAGCGACTTGGAGCGAACGGCGAATTTCTATGTGAAGTTAGGATTTGATACTGCTCGGTCTGATGATGCGGTGCGGATAAAGCTTGGGGATTTTACATTGGTATTTATGGACGAAACAAAAGTTCAGATTGACAAAGAGGTCGGAAAACCATCGAGCGAACCAACTACTTTCCCGTGGGGCAAACGAGAATTTGCCGTCAAGGACCTCGACGGTTTCAAGATTATCTTTTATCAGGGGCTCGGAAAGTAAGATGAAATATGATAAATCACTTTTTGCAAGCACCGCAGACTATTATGTGAAATACCGTCCAAAATACTCGCAGGAAATCTTTGATAAGATTATTGAAATTTTCAAGCCAATCGAGAATGACATTTTATTGGATTTGGGCTGTGGAACAGGTGAGCTTGCTTTGCCTCTTTCAAAGACTTTTGGCAAAGTTATTGCTTGGGACCCTGACGCAGATATGCTGAGGCTGGCAAAACAGAAAGCCGACGAGCAAGACGTAAAGAACGTGGTTTTTGAACAAAAATCTTCTGACGATTTATCGGGATTGACTGAAAAAATCAAACTTTGCACTATGGGACAAAGTTTTCATTGGATGGACGGAACGGATACACTTATCGAAATCAAAAAACACCTAGTAGATAATGGCGGTGTGGCTATTATTGGCTTGAAGCACGGTCTTCATATCTACTCGCCAACTTTTGACGAGCCAAACGAAATAACGGCAGAACGGAACCGAATTGTTAGTGAAGTTGGTGTTAAATATCTTGGTGCGGAACGAAAAGCGGGTCATAGTGTTTTTACGAGAGGCAAAAAGTCATTTGAAGATATGCTGAACGAGGCGGGATTTGCTGATATAGAAGAAACTGTCTTGGACGTTATGGTTAGACGCACAACGGATGATGTGATTGGGTGGCTGTTCTCTTCTTCTTGGGGTAATAGCGACCAACTTGGGGATAAGGCAGAGGCATTTGAGCAGGAGCTGAGGGAAAGACTAAAAGAATTAAAGCCCGACGGTGTTTTCGATGAGAGGATTAGTTTTTGGCTGCTTACTGCAAAATCATTAAGCAATAAGGAGCAAGAATGAGCGAAGTCGTATCGTCAAGACTAGAATATGAAAATGAGCCGAGTTTTACCATTAAGAACTCTACGCCAGAAGACGTTGAAGATATGGAAAGAATGCGACACGAGAGCTGGGTAGATACCTACGTAGATGATGAACGTGGCGTTACGAGAGAAATGATTGACGAGTATTTTACCAGTAGACTATCGCCAGACGGAATAGCCAAAAAGAAGCAACGCACGGCAGAGAATTTGAATAACCCGAATGTTTTAGATATGGTCGCAAAGGATGGTGATGGCAGAGTGGTCGGTTGGCTAGCCGCCATAAAGGATGGCGACAAGAAAGAGCTTGGTGCAATTTATACCGACAAAAAGTTTCACGGTAAGGGTATTGGCTCAGAGTTGATGGCGAGAGGCTTAAAGTTCTTGGGAGATGGTGAAATAGAGCTGCACGTTGTAGCGTATAACGAACGTGCTAAGGCATTTTATAGGAAGTATGGATTTGAGGAAGTTGGCGAACCCGAATATACGAGGTTTAAGGAAATGCCAGAAATTAAGATGGTTAGGAAAGGGGCAATATGATAACTAAATACGCTACTAGGACTGTGCTGCTGGATGATAATGGTCGAGTGACTGTGATAAATGTCCAAAAATATGGATACTACAAAGTCCCTGGTGGTGGGGTGGAAGACGGAGAGGATTTACGGGAGTCAGCCAAGCGAGAAGTCTTAGAAGAGGCAGGTTGTGATTGTGAAATTATTGCTGAACTGGGGCGGACTGAAACTGATATACCTGGCTGGGAGCTACACGATGTGTCTGATGGCTTCGTGGCTAGGGTTGTGGGCGAAAAGAAGCCGCCACACTTTGATGATTATGAAGCAGAGCGTGGATTTAGTTTGGAATGGTACGATAGTTTGGATGCGGCAATTACCAAGATAGAGGCTAATCGCGTATCTGAACCAGATGTGGTTGCTCTACAATTTCGTGATTTGGGATATTTGAAGTTAGCGAAGAAATACCTAGAAGCCCAAGTCTGATACGCGGATATTGACTTTTATGGACATAATTTGCTATAATGAGGTTACAGGGGCTGTATTGCCTCACATTCGAGAGTGTATCTTCGGAGCCGCTCTCTTTTTTGTTGCTATTGAATGCGGTCTTTGAAGTTCAGAATGTTTGTGAGTTGGTAATTTGGAATGGTGCCACGTAATTGTTTTAGGCGACTAGATAGAGCGTTGTATTTCTTGGTTGGAGGCGTGGCAATAACCGTAAGATGCACATTTTTATTCTTCACGGCTGATTTTATCATTTCGGCGTAGTCGCCATCGCAAGACATCAAGATGATATGGGTCGGTTTAGTTGCAAGATGAGCAACTTCTAATAATTCAGTTGCGATATAGACATCGACGTTTGATTTGAGTTTCTTGGACTTTTCTAACGCTTTGACGCGGTTGGGAGTTTTACACTTTTTGCAGATGAACTCTTTGTAGACGGCGGGGTCGGTGTAGGCCTTGCGAGAAAGCGAGTGTATTTCGTAGCCAAGTTTTGCGTAACTTTTGAACTGTTTCTCTCTTGCCTGGTCGTTGTCCGAGATACCCTCAAAATACTTCACGCTTTTTAGGTGTTTGTATTTGCCCTGGAAGTATTTGATGAGCTTGGGAAAGCTTAGACGAATGCCGCAACTACGAAGACAGGCGTAGCGAATGTTACTAACATCTATAAAAACATAGGTGTCGAGGTCGGCGAGGTTTGGTTGGGTTTTATTCATATGTTCCGTATTATACCTTATTCTGTTATTTTCCGAGTGTTTGAGCAGTTAGGCGAACGCTAATACCTGTCTGGTGGCTTCATATTCATCGACGACTTGTTTTACTTGGGGTAGTTTGGCATAATCATAGTGGGTTGCAGAAGTTCGCAATACGTTGACTTCCGCGAGCCAAGTAAAAGCCAGCCCTTGTAGTTGGTTTTTATTTATGACTGGAATATAATTCAGATAGAAAACAAGGAAATAAAAAATGATCGGTAAAGACATAACAACCGTTCGGCAATTTGATAAATCTGATATTGATCGGGTGATCAGTTTATCCAAAAAGCTAGAAAAATATTTACAAACCAAAGGCGAGCTAGATTTATTAAAGGATAAAATCTTGGCTTCACTGTTTTTCGAGCCGTCAACTCGTACCAGGTTTTCGTTCGAAGCTGCTATGGAACGCCTAGGGGGCAAAATCATATCGGCCACCGGTATGTCTGGCGTGTCGATGGGTAAGGGTGAGAGTTTGGGTGATACTGTGCGTACAGTAGAAAGATTTTGCGACATAATTGTCATGCGCCACCCTGATGTTGGCTCGTCAGATATGGCAGCCAAATTGGTCAAAATACCGTTTATCGGTGCAGGCGATGGCAGTGGCGAGCATCCAACCCAGGCACTGGTAGATTTTTACACGATTAAAAAAGCTAAACCAGCGCCAAACTTAAAAATAGCTTTAATCGGTGATCTAAAATACGGCCGTACCGTGCGGTCGCTGCTAGAACTTTTGATTGAATATAACGAAGACGAATTATATTTTGTAGCACCAGATGAATTACAGTTACCAGAAGAATACTACCAAGAAATGACCAAAAAAGGCGTTAAATTCGTCAAAACTAATAGTCTCGAAAAAGCCGTTCATGAATGTGATGTTTTGTATATGACCCGCATTCAAAAAGAACGATTTGAAGATAAAAATCAATACGATCAACTAAAAGGTTATTATGTTTTGAATAACCAAACCATCCGCGATTTAAAACCAGACGCGGTTATTATGCATCCGCTGCCTAGGATTGATGAAATCGCGACCGAAATAGACAGCGACCCGCGAGCCATCTATTTTGACCAAGTCGAAAATGCCGTTTACGTCCGTATGGCGTTTCTACTAATTGTATTTGATCGGGATGGTGAGTTTTTGTCTTTAGAAGAATAGCTTAGTCGAACGCTGCCCGTTATAGATTCGTTTCTTCTGACAACTTTTTTCGTACTTTTGTGCTCATAACATCTGTACTGGCATAACCAAGCGCGTCAATATCTGGATCATATAGCTCAATCATATCTAAATCATTCCGAGGGAACACCCTTGCACCTTTAATTTTCGCACCGTTAATTAGCGATTGTTTAAACTCGTCATATTCTGACTGCTCTAGGTAAAAATCAACATCGCCAACTTGCGGACGGTAAATATCTGGCTTACGAATATACAAATGTGTGTAAGTTGTCTCTGGCACATCGTCTTGTGCTGGTATAACAATCGGTTCATATAATTCAAAATACTTTTGATTAGGATCGTCAGACGGTTTGGTAATTTGTTTTCGTATTTTAATCAATCGAGCACACTCTTCATCGTAGTGGCAAAATATACCTATATTCCCAGCATTTGGCAGGTATTTTCCGAATGATTGCTTACAAAGCTCGCAACAGACAAAGTGGGTATACTTTATTACCTCTGGCAATTCATCCTGGTTTTGTATTGGGGAAAACCTGTACAACTTCATAGCTATATTCTAACAGATTTTCTCACTCTACGAATATAATGTATGTATACCCAGGTGCTATAATTGATGTATTAAAAGGGGATGGTATGACTAATATAAAGCGCCTACATTCAAACTTATATTTTGTAAAAGACCTGGCTAAAACAGCAGAGTTTTATGAAAAGCTGGGGTTCGATGTGGATCAGTCTGATGATACGGTGCGGATAAAACCCGGCGATTTTACGCTGGCGTTCATGGATGAATCGAAAGTCCAAATTGATAAAGAAGCTGGCATGGAACCGAAAGGTTTGGGTATTTTTACTTACGTAGAAGTTGAAAATGTCGATGAACAGCATAAGAGTGTAGTAGCAAATGGCGTACAACCATCCAGTGAGCCGACCAGTTTTCCATGGGGCAAACGCGAGTTTGCCGTTAAAGACCCAGACGGATTTAAAATTATCTTTTATCAAAATATTAAGGACGTGAATGACCGATAAAGAATTTATGGATGTAGCTATAGAGATTTCAAGTAAAGCTAAATATCCGTTTGGGGCAGTTGTCGTTAGATAACAATACAACCTTCATCCCGCCCATGTTATATTAGAACCCATGGATCAAGATTTAGCTTTAGAAATTTTATTTGCCGGTTATAGCGCTTTTTTGACCGGTGCTGCCGGCGCTGGTAAAACCTATACCTTAAATGAGTTCGTGCACCAGTCCAAACGATCTGGCAAAAAAGTGGCCGTCACGGCCACCACTGGCATTGCTGCGGCACACCTTGGCGGTAACACCATTCACGCGTGGTCTGGCCTAGGCGTGTTAGACACTTTGCCGCGCAAATTTTTTGATAACCTAGCCAAAGGTCGGCGTGAACAAATCGAAAAAGCTGATATTTTAATCATCGATGAGATTTCGATGTTGCACGATTTTCGGCTAGACCTTGTCGATGACATCTGCCGCCAGGTTCGTGCCAATGACTCACCGTTTGGCGGCCTGCAAGTGGTTTTAAGCGGTGATTTCTTTCAATTACCACCAGTAGTGCGGCGTGATGAACAGCCAGACTATGATATTAACGAGTTGCCCAAAACCAATTTTGCCTACCACTCAAAATCCTGGCAGAATCTTGATCCAGTTATTTTGTATCTTGATTCCCAGTACCGTCAAACCGACGACGATTTTCTAAATATCTTAAGCAAAATCCGTGCCGGCCAAATCACTCGCGCCGATGCCGAAAAAATCGCTGCGCGCTATCGGGCGAATTTGAACCAGCAAACAGAAATTACTGAACTCCACACTACCAACCGTGATGTTGACGCTATTAATAATCGTCACATGACTGCACTGCCAGGTGAATTTGTTGATTTTACGATGACTCATACCGGCAGCCAGAACCACGTTGATCGGCTTAAAAGATCTTGCTTGGCTCCAGAACTATTGCAGCTAAAAAAGGGTGCGTTAGTGATGGCGCTTAAAAATGACCCTGAACGCAGTTTTGCGAATGGTTCGATTGGCATCGTGGTTGGCTTTGTTGATGACTATCCGTTGGTGCAGTTTCGTAATGGTCGTAAGATTGTGGTGCACGAAGCATCTTGGGAACTACGCGATGGCGATAAAAAGCAGGCTAGCTTGACCCAAGTGCCATTGCGTCCGGCCTATGCGATTACTGTTCACAAATCGCAAGGCATGACACTCGATGCTGCCAAAATCAACCTGGCTAATGTGTTTGAACCGGGCATGGGTTATGTGGCGCTTAGCCGGGTTAAGTCGCTAGATGATCTATCAATCTTGGGATTGACCAGCAACGCATTTAAAATCCATCCAGAAGTTTTAGCTCAAGACGCTAAGTTTCAGCGGGCTGCCAAAGAAGCCAAAACCAAATACGAACCGTTGCGTGCTAACAAACAAGCTCGAATTCAAAAATTTAAAAAATCCAAAACCAGCCAAGGTTCAACCGCTTGGGCTGAAAAACTAGCTAAAATGCGTCTGACCTATCCGAATGCTTATACGCCTTGGGCTCAGGCAGATGACGAGAAATTAACCAAGGCGTTCAAAAATGGTGCAAAAGTTAAAGATCTAACGGCACAATTTGGCCGCCACCCTGGCGCTATCCGTTCCCGGCTACACAAAATCTTTGGTGACGATATAGAAATATAAAAACTCTTGACAACGAATACTTAAGTAACTAAACTATTTAGTAGGTAAAGTATTTTATGAAGAAACAAGATTACACAACTCGTTTAAATACCGTGCTAATGTCGCTGCGGCGTAGTGCCATGCGTGAGAGTTTAAATCATCACCATGCTATGAGCCCAGCGATTATGCTACTATTTAAATTGATCATCGACCATTATGCCGAAAATACCGCACCGATTACGGTGTCGAATTTGGCCGAAAAAATGGATATTAGTTTATCAGCTCTAAGCCAATCGTTGGATATTTTAGAAAAAAAGGGTATGATAGAACGTGTTAAATCGCCGGATGATAAACGGGTGACTAATGTATTACTGACTCGTCGGGGGCAAACTGTCAGCCGTCATCATCATCATCACGCTAATCACCACCAATTCTTTAATGATCTGTTTGATTATCTGGGTGATGATGACAGCGCCGAATTAGTGCGCTTAATGGAAAAAATTGCCGATTTCACTAAAAATCGCAACCAAGGAGAAAAAGACCTGAATGCAAAAACTCGCTAGATTTTTTAAGCCGTACATTGG
>WRFU01000001.1 GCA_009778675.1 Candidatus Saccharimonadota bacterium | reverse complement strand
CTTTGACTACGCTGCAAGGCTGGTAGTGCAATAAAGACCATCAAGAAGATTAGGCCAGCAATTGCTAGAACCAATACAACTTCGATGATCGTAAAGCCTTGCCTTGTCTTAAAATGTTTATTCATGGAAGTTTCCCTTTCCTTTTTTATTAATCCACCCGCTTTAAGGGGCTTATGCTTAGATTGTATAGGGCAAAACCGCAAAAAGCAATAGTTTTATATAAGGTTGTGGATTAACCAACAGTGTTAACCAGGCCGTAGATTGGGAAAAGAATGGCGCCGATCATACCACCAGCGACAATCGCTAGAACTACCATTAGGATAGGTTCGATCATGGTAGAAATGGTGCGGATTTGTTCGTCCACTTCGTCTTCGTATACCTGGGCGGCCTTACCGAGCATTTCGTCGATTTTACCAGATTGTTCACCAATACTGACCATTTGTGGCACCAGTGGCAAAATATAATCTTCGGGCTTAATAGCTACCGATAGCGCTTTGCCGCCTTTGACTTTGTCGGCCGCGTTTAGAATACTTTTAGACACGATGGTATTGCTGACAGCATCGGACGAAATTTGCAGCGTGTCAAGCATCGCCACACCAGTTGACAGCAACGTTTGAGCCGTACGAGTAAAACGAGCCATGTATAAACGCCTAAATAAGCCCTTAAAGATTGGCACGTTGAGCTTGAAAGTGTCTTTGAACTTGATACCGCTGTCGGTTTGAAAGTACTGACGAGCAAAAAAGATAACAAAGCCAACCACAATGATAATTAGCCACCAAAAATGCAATATAAAGTTAGCAAAATCAACCATAATCTGGGTTAATAGCGGCAGGGTTTGGTTCATATCTTTATATAGGTTTTCAACCTGTGGCACAACCGTAAATAGCATAAAGGCCATAACTAACCCAATAACAACCAGCACGATGGCCGGATAGATCATGGCACCACGGACTTTGCTCATCATGGCGGCATCTTTTTCTTGCTGAGAAGCGATACGTTTTAGCGATTCATCTAGCGTACCTGACACTTCACCGGCAGCAATAAGCGCCAGGTAGACTTTGTCGAACACCTCGGGGTGCTTACCGAACGACTCTGAAAGCGATTTACCACCTTCGACCGAAGCAATGATATCTTCGACGACGGCTTTTAGGGCTTTGTTTTGGGTTTGTTCGGCCACCGTGTTAAGGCTTTGAGCCAGTGGCAGGCCAGCACCGATTAGGGTGGCAAACTGACGGGTAAAGACAATTTTATCTTTAGTCGAAATGCGATTTAAAAACTTGCCTAAAATGCCACCTTCTTTTACCTCTTGCACAGAAATCGGCGCAAAACCGCGGTCGATAAGTAGTTTGCCAGCGGCATGCTCGGTTTCGGCCTGTAAGCTGCCCTTTACGACTTGGTTGGTTTTTATGTCCCTAGCTTTGTAATCAAACCTTAGCATATTAGCTTCTCATTAACCTTTCAAATTCAGTGATATCGTTGGCAAAGTCGCGGGCGTTATCAACTGTTATAACACCTGTTTGCACCAATTTAACTAGTGTACGATCCATAGTTTGCATGCCTTGGTCTAGCCCAGTTTGGATAACGGCATCTAATTGATGGGTTTTACCTTCACGAATAATATTACGTACCGCTGAATTAGCAATCAGAATTTCGGCAGAAGCAATACGCCCACCACCAATGGCTGGCACTAAGCGCTGTGAACAAATACCGGTTAAAATATTAGCTAACTGAGCCTTGATTTGTGGCTGCTGGTGCGGCGGGAAAACATCTGTCATACGATCGATACTCTGCGCCGCCGAGTTGGTGTGCAAAGTGGCAAATACTAAGTGGCCAGTTTCGGCAATGGTAATAGCTGCAGCGATAGTTTCAAGATCGCGCATTTCGCCGATTAGTACTACATCTGGATCTTGACGTAGGGCGCTACGCAAAGCGACCGAAAATGAATAGGTGTCGTAGTGAACTTCACGCTGAATAACCAGCGATTTTTTGGATGTGTGGGTAAATTCGATTGGATCTTCAATAGTTATAATATGCATCGCTTTTTCGGTGTTAATTTTGTCGACTAACGCCGCTAAAGTGGTAGATTTACCACTACCAGTTGGGCCAGTGACTAGTATTAAGCCACGTGGGTAGTCGGCAAAAGACGATACCACGGCCGGTAGACCAAGTTCGTTAATAGTTTTAATTTCGGTCGGAATCAAACGAAGAGCAGCTGCTAAATTACCCCGTTCGTGAAAGGCATTAACACGAAAACGCCCAAGATCGCCAAACGCAAAGCTAAAATCAAATTCTTTATCTTTTAAGAGCATCTGTTGTTGATCTTGGTCTAAAATTGAAAATACCAAAGATTCCACCATGGCACTATTTAGAGCCGGCGCGTTGGCTACTGGCACCAAAACACCATCAATACGCAAAATCGGCGGTGTGCCCACCTGTAAATGAAGATCAGAAGCTTTCTTCTTGATTGTTTCTTCGAGTAAATTCTCGATCCTTAATGTTTGATCTTGCATATGCCCCCTTTTACGCTGTATCTGATGTTACCCGGTTAACTTCTTCGACTGTTGAAATACCCGACAAAGCCTTGAGGTAACCATCTTGACGCATAGTTACCATGCCTTCGGCCATAGCTGCCCTTTGGATTTCGGCGCTTGTGGCGTGCGAAACAATAAGTTGTTGAATCGGTTCACTGACATCCATCACTTCGTATAGACCAGCCCGCCCCGAGTAACCACCAGGTGCTTGAGGCATATCGATGCCTCTTACTAAAGTATAAGCGTTTTGCCCCGTTACTGGCAAGTCTTTATAGCCTAGATCTTCGGAAACTCGCGCTACATCGGCCTGAGTCTTGGGTAAAATACTACCAATTGTTTGATTTATGGCCTCGGTTTCAATGGGATTAGATTGGTATGATTCCCGGTGTTCAGCCACCCGACGCACTAGGCGCTGGCCAATTACGGTGTTAACTGTACTAGCAATTAAGAACGGCTCAATACCCATATCCAGCAAACGTGGCAACACTCCAGCAGCCGAATTAGTGTGCAGGGTACTAAACACTAAGTGACCAGTAAGTGCGGCCTGAACCGCCAAGTTGGCAGTTTCGGAGTCGCGAATTTCACCCACTAGCACTACATCTGGATCTTGACGTAAAATACTACGTAACCCCGAAGCGAACGTTAATCCAGCATCAACATTTACCTGAATCTGGTTGACACCGTCCATTTTATATTCAACTGGGTCTTCAAGCGTTACGATGTTTATGGCATCACTTTTAATTTCTTTGATAAGCGCATACATGCTGGTTGATTTACCACTACCAGTTGGGCCAGACGTTAGCACCATGCCGTTTGGCCTGGCAATACCTTTACGGATCATACGCAGCGCTCGCCCAGCATAACCCATTTCTTCTAGTGCGAATGAACTGCCAGTTTTATCTAGCAAACGGATTACCACTTGTTCACCCCAGACTACTGGGCTAATCGCAATACGTAAATCTACTTCGGCATCACCAACCCGCACCGCAAACTGGCCGTCTTGTGGTGTGCGGTGTTCATCAATTTTTAAATTAGCCATAATTTTAATACGGCTGACTAATGCCGGTTCGATGGACGACGGTAACTGCATAACTTCACGTAACACGCCATCGATTCTAAAACGAATTTTTAAGGCGTTTTCGAGTGGTTCAATATGAACATCTGATGCTTTTTGACGCACAGCTGATTCTAAAATTGTGTTTAAAGCTTTGCTAATAGGCGAATCTTGGACGATTGTTTTAACATTATCATCGTTACGTTCTACCCCAGCTGACGAGGCTTCAACGGCTTCATCAACGCTAGAAAGATCTGTTTTGTACTGGTCTAAAACATGCTTGATACCGTTTTGCGAAGCCATATAAACTTTGACTGGCCGTTGTACCAGCGATGATAAATAATCAACTGCCTGCACATTAGTGGCGTCTAGCATTGCTACAGCTAAGCGATTTTGAATCATGGCAATGGGTACTGCCATGGTGCGAGATGCTATATCAAATGGCAAGAGATCTAATAATTTTTGATCCGCCTGAACGTCAGATAAATCCACATACGGCACACCCGAAATATGTGAAATAACGTGGGTCAGGGTTTCGTCATCTGTTATATGTTGACTAATTAAAAGAGGTATTAGTGGTTTGTTGTCTTTACCGGCTTCGGTCACCGCCTTTTTTAAGGCTTCAGGATCTGCCAAACCTTCGTTTGTCAATAAATCAACCAGTTTATCTTGGATGTCTTTAGTTAGTAGCGCCATGTTAGCTACTCCGTAGGTGCACCAGAATTGGTGCCATTGTTGGTAGATTGGTCGTTGTTAGTTGAACCTTGATTGTTGGTGTTACCCGTATCGGTGCTATCGTTGGATGTCGAACCATTACCAATCACGACTTCTACTGTCGGGTTGATAGAGTCAGAGTTAAAGACGTCTTTGTTTGGGTTGGATAGAGCGCTAGTTATGCGAGTAGCGGTGTTAACCTGTACACTTTCTTGTGCAGGGTCGCCGATTATTGCTTTGGCCACGAAATAAGCTATTAACACACTAAATGCGGCAATTAGTATTACGGCAGCTATGTCGGTTTTCTTCATGGTTTTACCTCTTTCTTAATAAGCGCTGGTTTGATTTCTGACGAGTAGAAAGCCTTAGCTTCAACACTGAGTGTTAACGACCCACTACCACTTGTATCATACGACAAAGTATAAGATATGATGTCTATAGTACGAATTGACTTTTCTAGATTACTGATAACTTTTTCAATAGCACTACGATCGCCTTTAACCGAAAAGCTAACTGGTATTTCATTTATGGTGGCTACGGCACTAGTATCGGCCGTTGTGCCAGTGGTGTCACCCGTTGGTGGCGTTGCATCTGCTGCAACTGGACTAATCACGATTGACTCAATGGTTAACCCTGGTACATTCAGAAGTCTGTTATTAAAGCTAGCACCAAGAGCAGCTGGGTTATTGGTAGCTGGCAAGGCATCTGGGATAACGCGCAAAGCATCACCATCTTCGCCATTCATGACTTCACGCAACGCCGTATTAGCGCTTAGGGCTTTTACTCGATTTTCTAGTTCTGCTATCGTGTTATTATTGTCGCGCAAAATCGATACAGTATTATTTTTTTCACCAATCACCTTGGCGTTAAATACCATTTTTTGGAACAAGAAGATTGAACCTACTAACGAAAAACCAACCACTACCGATGCCACCGCAACAGCAATAAACATGTTACGGCTGGCTTTGTCAATTAGCTGACGTTTACGTGCGGGGGCTTGTTTTTCGGCCATTATTGATTCTCCTTTGGAAGATCCGTTGCTTTAGCGCCAAAGATATCGTCGGGGATTTGTAAGTGCGAATCAGTCGCATTTTGTTCGTTTGGACCAATAATCTTCATACTCTTTGAACTAGATAGCAATACATTTTCGTCGATAGTGAACGACAGGCTAAATCTAAGCACTAAATTACCGCCGCTATCTTGACCCATTGATTGCTCACCGACTACTACCGGGCTAGTAATTAGATTACCCTTGCCATGAGCATATTCATAAGTGGTGCTAGTGATAGTTTTCTGAAAAGCTTCTAGTGCCACAAAGCCATTGGCCGCTTGGCCTTCAATTGACACGGTGCGCGTAGCCTTGTCGTAGCGTAATTCCGAAACAGTGATCTGGTTCGGGTTGGATGGCGAAATTACGTCTAAAATACCAAATATTCTTGATACTGTGTAACGCTGAGAATCTAGCTGAGCTAGATTATTAAGCTGATCTTGGATTGTTAAAACCTGGCTAACGTTTTGGTGACTTTTAAATTTGTTAAATTCGTCGTTTATGGAATTGTCTGCCATTTGTGAAGCTAATACTTGGCCTACATACACTGTTACGGCTAATAGCACCACCACACCAGCCGCCACTAAACTGGCTAATATAGAAATCGATATTATAAGATTGCGGATTTTTTGAGCCTTTAGTAGTTCTCGTTTGACATCTGGTATCAGGTTAATCTCAATCACGATTGCTCCTTTCGGCTAAGCCGACTGCTACCGCAAATTCTGACGCTATTGGCTGCAACTTATCTTGGTACTGACTAGGTACATTTACCCGCTGCCATGGGTTGCCTTGAACCGTGTTGATAGAAGTTTTTGCTTCGATATATTCGCTCATGTATGGTATCGACCCAGCAAAGCCAGAAAGAATAATGCCCCCAACCGTAATAGCTGGGTACTTCGTTTGGAAGAATTTAACAGATTTTACTAGTTCGGCTGCGAAATTGTCTAGCGTAGAAGTTAAAGCTTTGGGCACCATACCTTCCAGCTTATCTTGAGCCAACCCAAACTTGATGATAAACTGCCTTGCTTGATCATCCTTAACGGTTAAGGTTTGGGCTGCGGTACGGACTAGCGAATGCAAACCACCTGGCAAAGAACGAACCAGTCGTGGCGCGTCACCGTAAGTAACCACCAAATCTGCCGATTCTTCACCAAAATCGACTATTAAACGAGCATCACCAATACCCACTGGGTTAAGCGCTCGTGCCATAGCGATTGGATCTGGTTCCGAGGCTATGACATTAAGGCCTAGTGATTCGATAAATTCCATGCGCTCTTCGGCGTATTCTTTATTGGTACTTGCAATTAATACCTCTTGCATGTTGGCATCTTTAGGTGATGGTCCTAGTACATGCCAGTCGATTTTGGCATCTTCGACTGCCATTGGTATATATTGATCAAGCTGGTATTGAATTGTAGATTGTAGTTCAGCCGGCGACTGATTGGGCACATCTATTACTGTGGTATAAGTTTTACCAGCTGGTAAATTAACGGCTACATCACGAGTTTTAATACCACTTTGACCCAAAATAGTGTTAATCACCTCACCTAAACGATGTTTACTGTCTTCGGAATCACTTTGCGTTAAGTGCGATTCTACCGTAGCATAGCCATACCCTTGTAGCGACCAACCTTTTTTATCGTCACCACCAAGCTGTACCGCCCGAACCGAGACCGTACCAATATCTAGTGCAAAGAAATCGCCCACGCCTTTTACTAGTTTCATAACTAACACCAAGTATAATGCTTGTGGCAATAAAGTTCAACTATAAAACAAAAAGTCGTTAGACTTTAAATACTTTGTATGTCCCCACTCTGATAACAGCGCTAATACCTAGTAGTATCACAAAAATACCAGCGGTATTGGTTGTTAAAAAGCCGATTTTAACAAACGAGTGGAATAATATTGCGGCCGTATAAAAGCCCACAATAGTACTGCCGATTAAAAAAATACGCAGTTTATTGAGTGGCAAGCAGGCTTTGATAACATTGAAAATTGTGATTGCACCAAGTAGATAGAACATTAAAGTTGTGGTTTCTAGTTGACCCCACCCCTGAGCTGGACCATAAAAATGGATAAAAACTACACAGGCGGCGATCAGTAAAGCATTTGGTAAAGCTCTAAGTAGTGATGTTTTTAGAAAGTTTTTGGAAATTGGGCTGCGGTCGTTTTCAAATGATAACCAAAAAGATGGCCAACCTTCGATAACTTGATCAGCCAATGTGATCTGGATTGCTAAAAATGGAAACACTGCTACATTGGCCGTTAAACCGCTCAACGCACTTAATATTACCAACAAAAATGAGTAGATAGTTTTTATAAAAAATACAGCAGCAGCACGGAACATATTATTGACTACGCGACGCGCTTCGAATAGCACGTGCGGTAAATCGGTAAAATCAGATTCTAGTAATACTAGATTAGCAATTTGTTTAGTGGCGGCATCGCCTGTAGCCATAGCAATAGAAAGATCGGCTTCGCGAAAAGCCAATATATCATTTACACCATCGCCTGTCATAGCAACTTTTTTGCCATTTGACTTTAGAAAGCCGACAATCAATTTCTTTTGGCCAGGCGATACACGACCAAAAATTGCTGTATCGGCCACTATATCTTTCAGCTCGGCATCTGACAATGTCGAGGCATCAACATACTGAGTATGATTTTTAAAACCAGCTTTTTTAGCGATAACCGACACTGTGGCTGGATTATCACCAGATATAATTTTTAAATCGACACCCTGGTCATTCAGATACCTTAACGTCTTTTTGGCATCTTTTCGCACTGAATCCTCGAGCGCAATCATAGCAATGGGCGTTATGTCTTTTAGCTCACTAGCGCCGGTTAAAACATGGGAGGTTATACCTAGTAACAAAACTCGCGAACCTTCGGCCTGAGCTTTAGTAACCTTAGTTGGCAGTTTATCAGTTAATTTTTCTGGTGCACCTAGTACCAATGTACCAACGTCTTTAAAATGCATAGCACTCCATTTACGCTGCGACGAAAACGAGACAGTTTTGCTAGCTTTGTAAGCTTCGTTTTCGGCAAAATAGGCTCTTAAGGCCAAAGTCGTAGAATCGTTATCACTGCTATTTTTCATATAAGCGCCCATTAACCCTATAACGTCTTGGCGACTGTAATCACCCAAAACGTCACACTTGCTTACGCGCATTTCACCACGAGTTATTGTACCGGTTTTATCTAGGCATAAAGTATCAATATGCGCCATGGTTTCGATCGAATACATTTCTTGTACAAGGACTTTTTTACGCCCTAATTTTATAACAGCCGTTATTAATGAAATTACAATTAACACCGCCATACCTTTTGGCAACATACCCAGCATTGCCGAAGCAGTAGTAACCACTGATAACTGTATACCAGCATGCCGCATAAACAAGGATTCGAGCAGTAATATGATACCAAGTGGCAAAACTACCCGGCTAGTGAATTTAGTAATAGTTTTGAGCGAATTAAGTAGCTCAGAATTCAATGGTTTATGGACTTTAGCCTCGATAGCAAGTTTGGTTGAATAGCTGTCTTTACCAACGTGTTCAACTACGGCTAGGCACTGTCCGCTCGATACAAAACTGCCCGACAATAAATGAGTATCTGGTTTTTTAGTAACAAGGTCAGACTCGCCCGTAAGTAGGGCTTCATTAACCTCTATAAAACCTTGTTTGACGATGGCATCAGATGGTATTTGATCGCCGGTCGACAGTTTTAGCAGATCGCCAAGGACAATTTCATCTGGATCAATCCTGAATTCTTCACCACCACGGATAACCCTAACTGGCTCTTTGTTTAGTAACGTTAATTTATCGACGATATTACGCGCTCTGATTTCAACAATAATACCCACAACAATATTGTTAATGATAAACAAAATAAACAGCGCGTTCATATAAGATTGAACGGCGATTAAACAAAAAGCAATAAAAAAGTTGATGGCGTTAAACAGGGTAAAAGTGTTTTCACGTATGATTTCCCAGGTGGATTTACTGGCATCAACTTTATATGAATTATCCAAGCCTTCGGCCTGCTTAGCTTTTGCCTCTGCTAGGCTTAACCCCTTTAACTCTACCATGCACTCTAGTATACATCAGTTTGGTGACATGATAAAATCTAAATATAATGTTAAGTATCGGTATAGTCGGGTTGCCAAACGTTGGTAAATCAACCTTGTTTAATGTGCTGACCAAAAATGATATTTTAACTGCTAATTACCCTTTTGCCACAATTGATCCTAACACCGGTATCGTACCGGTACCAGACGAACGGCTAGAAGTTTTAGCCCACATGTACGATAGTAATAAAATCGTGCCTGCAACTGTGCAATTTATCGATATTGCCGGTTTAGTAGCTGGAGCTAGTAAAGGTGAAGGCCTGGGCAATAAATTTTTGGCTCATATCCGTGAAACTGATGCTATCGTGCACCTGGTACGAGCATTCGAAAGTAACAATATTGTTCATGTAGCTAATAAAGTGTCCCCTAAAGATGATATTGAAACTATCAATACCGAACTTATTTTAGCCGATATTGAAACTCTAGAAAAAATGCTGCCGAAACTTACCAAAGAAGCCAAAGCAGACAAAACAGCAGCTGCTAAATTGAAAACCTACCAACAATTATTTGACGCGTTACAAACTGGCCAAGTCTCGGCCGAATTATCTACTTTTGCTCGGCACGAAAAACTGCCATTGCTCAGTACCAAGCCAGCTATTTATGTTTTTAATGTTAGCGAAGATACTTTAGCAGATGATGCCAAAAAAGCTACATTATCTAAGTTAGTCGCCCCAGCCGAAAGTTTATTTGTGTGCGCTAAACTAGAAGAAGATCTAGGTAAATTAAGCGCCGACGAAAAACAAGAATTTTTAGCTAGCTATGGCATTACTGAAACTGGGCTAAATCAACTAATAAAAGCCGCCTACAAGACTCTGGGCTTACAAAGCTATCTAACAGCTGGCAAAAAGGAAGTTCGTGCCTGGACAATCAAACAAGGCGCAACCGCACCCCAAGCCGCCGGGGTAATTCATACCGATTTTGAACGTGGTTTTATTGCCGCCCAGATAATTAATTACGATGATCTAGTGGCCGCCGGTAGCGAATTAGCCGCCAAAGCAGCTGGCAAAATCCAAACCTGTGGCAAAGATTACGTTATGCAACCCAGCGACGTAGTCGAATTTAGATTTAATGTCTAAACCTCTAGTCGTACTGACTTTTCACCTGTCAAAGTATCGAAACGCAAGTCATAACAAGCGTCACCTAAGTCCAGCGCTAGCGACCAAATCGTTGCAAATCTGGGTAAATCTTGGGTATAAACATAATTTGATTGACGCAAAATTGCCATCGCATCACTGCGTGTAAATTGACCATCACGTTCCAGACAACGATTAATCCCGCGCAAAGCTTCGTAATAACGTAAATAAGTCGTGTGAGTCGGATGCTCTATTAAAACTTGATCATGGCTTACCAAACGTGGCGCTAAGTAATGATTAGTGTGGATCAAAACATTGGCATTTGGTTGTAACACTTGATATTGATGTGCGGCGGCATGTTCAACTACTGCCATTGCGCCGTGCTTATCGGCAATAAAAAAGTTTTTAGCGTAACAAACTGGTACTTTTTGAAAAATCTTTAACGCTTGCGACACAGTAGTACATTTTTCGGCAATTAATCGCATAATATGGCTTGGCGTTAACCCATAACTTGCAGCAGGATTATGGGCATAAGTCAGACCAATAAAAAGCCCTTGGTCGTTAATATAATCTTCTGGCATAAAATTCCACCACTTACTTGATGTATAACGACGATTCCAGACGTTTTCGTCACTAACAGCGATAAACTTATGACAGCCTTTAATATCAACTCTGTAGACCTGAAAAACTTCGCGGGCTTGCGGAATCCAGTCATAATTCCGGCCTATTATGATACGACCAGTTGTGTCACGGACACCAAATATAGTACAAGCTTCGGTGTTACTGGTATGTTTTGGCCGTTTAGAAGCAATCGCTTCACCTACTATGCTAGCGAACAGTAATTCTTCAACATTAAAGCCCCCCCCCTAGCAATCCCGTTGATTTCTTCTAATAGTCCTGGGTAAAATTTACGATACAGTGCAATTTGTTTTTTTAGCGTAACTTGATCTATGGCTGGCGTTAATTCACGATGCACTTGTTTATATAGTTCACCTAGCTTAATCCCGACTTCTTGTCGATTACCAGAAAGATTAATGATCTGCATAAGCGTATCATAGCAAACCCGTAGTTTTAGAGCAATTTTTACAACTAAATATGGTCAAGCCTCGATTTAATGTTTAGCGGTTGTCGTTTATTGGGCGCAGCATGTAAAATCGTTCTATGTTACCGTGCATACCACTAATTGCGTTGTCTTTTTTGCTACAGATTTTAAAGCGTGGCTTCACCCACTGTTCAAAGTCCTTAATTATCCTACGGCGTATTGTAGAGTTTTTAACAACGCCATTAACAACCTCTGTACTGTTGGCTTCGAATTGTGGCTTTAACATTGCTAGAATTACAACATTACTACTGTTAATTAACTTCTGTTGTAAATAACCCAACACTTTTCTAAGGCTTATAAATGATGTATCTATTACAACTATGTCAATCGGTGTCTGTGGCCAAAAATCGAAAATATCAGTTTTTTCGTATAGCTCTACCCTTTTATCTGCCCGCAGCTTTGGGTGCAGCTGGTTAGTACCAATTTCAACTGCTATTACTTTACTAGCACCTTGTTGCAAGGCGTAGTCTGTAAACCCACCGGTGCTACTGCCAATATCAAGCACAGTTTTACCACGAAAATCTACTTTAAAAGCTAAATTAGCATCAGCCAACTTATCACCAGCCCGGCTAACATATTTATTACTTTTTTCGCTCACGGTACGTGCCTGTTTCGGTGTCGACCGAAACAATATCGCCCTGTTTGATAAAAGCTGGCACCCTAACTACCATACCAGTTTCTAGTGTGGCGTCTTTTTGTACACTACTGCTAGTGTCACCTTTTACGGCGGTTTCGGTGTAAGTAACTTCTAAATATAGATTTTTAGGTAGTTCGATATTGATAGTATTACCATTAAACAATTGCAAGTTGACTGTCATGCCTTCTTTTAGATAGTTAACGGCTGTATCCACGATATTGGCCGGTAATTGGAACTGTTCAAAAGTCTTAGGATCCATAAAGTAAAAATCACTACCATCATCGTACAAATATTGCGCCGGCTTGCTAATAACTTCAGCTGGTTCAATTTTATCTTGCCCTTTAAAGGTTTTTGGTGTCAATGAACCAGTAATCAAGTTTTTTAGGCGTACGTTTACAATACTACCACCCCGCCCCATGACTTTTTGGGCGTAGTCAACTACCTTGTACGGTGCACCATCAAGTTGAATGAGCGTGCCTTTTTTTAAATCAGTCGGCCCATACATAATACGTACACTATAGCACGCTTAGTTAGTAGCGACAAACGGCAATAGGCCTAAATGCCTAGCACGTTTAACGGCTACAGCTAATTGTCGCTGTTGTTTAGCTGAAAGTCCAGTTTTGCCAACTGGTTCAATGCGACCGTACGGGTCAATATAATACTGCAAAGTTTTAACGTCTTTGTAGTCAAAGTAAGTATTTACGTCTTTCTTGTACTTTTTAGTCATATAGCTCCTTAAAATGGTATTTCACTTAAATCAATTGGTTCGTCTTCGTTGATGTCGTCGACCACTACATCATCTTTTGGCGCTTTTTTAGCTTTAGTAGCTGGCGTATCACCACTACCACCACGGCCATCACTGACAAAGCTAAATTCTTCGACAATCACATCTATAGCACTACGTTTCTTGCCAGTTTCTTTGTCATCCCAGCTACGTTGTTCTAAACGACCACTAACTAATAGTTGGCGACCTTTGCTAACATATTTAGCAATAGTTTCGCCCCTAGCACCCCAAGCGGTACAGTTAATAAAACTGGTGGATTCCTGACGTGAACCATTGGCGTCATTCCAGGTGCGATTAACCGCTAGACTAAAACTAGTTACACTTTGACCACTGGGTGTGGTGCGTGTTTCTGGATCAGCTGTTAAATTACCGAGTAAAATTACTTTATTAAAGGCCATGTTGTTCCTCCTTGTCCTTTTTGTCACTAGCTATCTTTTTCATTTTTTCTAATTTTTCATCTTTCTTAACTAATAAATAACGAATTACTTCGTCGGTGATATTTAAAATACCGCTAATTTTTAGTGGTGCACTGGCTGGCAATTCTAAACTGAACAGCACATAAACAGCGTAATCTTGCTTCTGTATCTGGTAAGCCAGCTTCTTTTTACCCCAATTATCTTCTTTGGTAATCTTGCCGCCTTGTTCTGTGATAATTTCACGCACTTTTTTAAGCGGCGTATCTAGATCCATTTCTAGATCTGGATGGATTAGGACAGTTAATTCGTATTCTTTCACACTTCCCCCTCTGGTGTTGCTAATTCTTAAAAATTAGCCGAGTTAATATTATTTATAATAATACCGTAACCAGGTGTGAACTACAATAGCTAGCAAACTAACCAAAGCTATGACCGCTGCTATGGTGTCGATCAAAGATACTACCATGCTACTTTTTGCGCCAAATACACCAGTATTAGGCACACCTGGTATAGCAGAGATTGGTTTCCATTTAGCATATAAAGCCATATGGTCAGTAACTGTATCACTGGCGAAATTCCAAGGTTGTGTGAGCCCTGGATCTGCAAACCAACCCACGAAATCAAATCCAGTCATAGTTGGATTGATTGGTGTCGGTATACCGCTACCAATAGCAAGGGAGTAGCCAGGTACAAACGAACCACCGTTAGAAACGAACCTAACCATCACGATTGACGCCAAACTATAGAATGTCACATTACCCTTCTCGGTGGGAGTATCTGATGTCCATTCGGTGCTATTCGGGAAGGCAGTGAGGGTGCTGGCATCTTGGATACCACAATCTGGGGTTGGGTTTATAACAGCGCAAGACGTGCCGTCGGTGCGATACCAACCGTAATCGACATAGGCAACGCCATGGGCATCAGTACCGGCGGGCGCAGTGATGGTACGAATGGTGGCGTTGTAGGTGGGAATTACTTGGCTGCTGGTGGTGGCGTTGACAGTAGGATTGGTCGAGGGGATGCCAGTGAAGCCGATTTTGGTAGAATAAGGAGCGGCGAACGTCGACACTGTGCCAACCTGTGAACCATTAACTTTGAAGGTGGCAGTACGACGAGCGTAGTTAGAGAAAGTGTTGTAGAACATAGAGCTGAAATTCGTACCGTTGGTGGTGTTTAGGTTGTCAAACAGGTCGGCGGGGATAGTGCCAGTGATAGAGCTACTGGCGTAGTAGTTAAAAGTGTTGTAGAACATAGAGCTGAAATCCGTGTCGCTGGTAGTATCGATGTTATCAAACAGGTTGGCCGGAATTTCAGTGGCGTTTCTGACACCATAGAACATATAGGCAAAACGGTAGGTTGAACCTTGGGTGCGCATAAGATTGGTGAGTGGTGTGTCGATAGATTTGAACATATTTTGGTTGGCTTGGACGTTGTCATCAGCGGTATCGTTATAGAACCCAAAAGCATTGAACCAGCCAATTGTAGCTGTGGCACTAGGACGAACTGTGATTTGATACTCACCTGGTGTGATATAGGTATGACTGATGCCACCAGTAGCAGTGGTGGCATTAGTGCCACAAGCTAAGTTTGTACTAGTGGTTGAACTAGAGCCAGAGCATGTTTGTGGTGCAGAATTATCTCCCCAATCTATTGTCCAACTGTAGGTGTTGACTGGAATATTTCTATTTACATAGCCCGAAGTTGGTATAGAAAAAGTTGTTGCTGTCTCATCATAATGTGTTAGGTCAGTATCCAGCGTATCCGTCATTCGCGTGTCAATAGTAAAGGCAAAGCACTCGGGGTTGCCAGCACAAGCAGTGATGGTTGGGATGCCAGCGTGAGCGACTGGAGTTTGGGTTATTATTTGGTCAGCAGTAACAAAAACTGGTACCAGAGCCGCTAGCCAACCCAACAAGAATAAGTTAACTTTTTTTGTAATCCGCATAAAGGACTTCCCTTCTATTGTACTCTACATTGTTTGTTTCACTCTACTTGATAGTAAGTATCAACCACTTATTCTATATCGTCAATGTTGTCAATTAACACATCACGCGCCCGGGCGCCATCGGCAGGGCCAATGATACCGCGATCTTCCATACTTTCGATCAGCCTGGCGGCACGGGCATAGCCAATACGCAAACGACGCTGCAACAAACTGGCACTGGCTTTACGACTATCGATTACCACTTGGACGGCGTCCCGGAACATATCGTCATCATCATCACCACTAAAACTCATAACTACCCCGCCCCGGCCATTTAAGTTAACTTCTTGGGCAACAACTTCGTCGTTATATTGCGGTGGTGATTGTTCACGTAAAAAGTCCGTCACTCGCATTACTTCGTCGTCTGTAACTAATGCCCCCTGCACACGCTTTGGTTTACTCATATCTGGTGTTTGCATCAGCATATCACCTTGGCCAAGCAGTTTTTCAGCCCCGATCTGGTCTAAAATTGTGCGCGAATCTACCTGGCTAGCCACCGTAAAGGCGATCCTGGCTGGGATATTAGCTTTGATTAACCCAGTGATAACATCAACACTTGGACGCTGCGTAGCTAGTACCAAATGTACGCCCACAGCGCGAGCTTTTTGCGCTAAACGAACCACCAACGCTTCAACATCACGGCCGGCCGCCATCATTAAGTCACTCAATTCGTCGACCACAATCACAATATACGGCATCTTGCCGTTATCGTGCTCTTGTATGTTGCCGTCTTCGTCGGTGACTTCAACCTTTTTGCCCTTAGTAGCTACTTTACGGTTATAGCCGTCAATATCGCGGGCTTTTTCTTCGGCTAGCAAATGATAGCGACGTTCCATTTCACCAACTGCCCATTTAAGCGCACTAACAGTTTTTTCGGGCTCAGTTATAATCGGCGTTAGCAAATGCGGAATGTCATCATACGGTGTCATTTCCACCCGTTTAGGGTCAACTAAAATCAGTTTCATGTCACTCGGGCTATTATGGTACAGCATGCTAGTTAGTAATGTGTTGATCATTACAGATTTACCAGAACCAGTCTGCCCAGCAATTAACAGATGCGGCATCTTACCTAATTGACCGATCATCGCTTCACCCGAAATATCACGCCCGATGCCAAAACTTAGTGGATCGGTTGCCTTTTCCCATTTATCAGATTCTAAAATGCTATACAAGCGCACATCGGCCGCTTTTATGTTTGGTACCTCTATACCAACTGCTTTTTGCCCCGGAATTGGGGCTTCGATACGTAAGCTGCTAGCCGCTAAATTAAGCGCTAGATTTGTCTCTAAAGCGGTAATACGTGTTAATTTAACACCACTCGGCGGACGTAACGTATACTGTGTAACTTTGGGCCCAATGTTGGCGCCTTCCATTTGCACCGCAATATTGAATTCACTAAGTGTATTTTTTATAATATCGGCATTTTGCTGAATATCACCAGCATCGGCCGGGCTTTGATGCTTCTCGAGCAAATCTAACGGCGGGGTTTGCCAATTTGGATCGGACACAGATACCAAGGCGGCCGTCGGGGCTTCGTTTACGATTGGCTTTTTATTTTTACTATCGGTCGAGTCCATAGTTGGCACACCTTTGTTTAGCTTCAATCCGCTGGTTTTATCGGATGTGGATTCGTTTTTTTGCATCACCTTAGCATTCTTTTCATCTTCACTATCTATTTTAGCCGACCTTAAACTTGCACCAATTTTCTTAAATAAGGTGGCTGGTGAAACACTTAAAATGAATAAAACTGTAATTAAAACCAATAAAACATATAAAAATGCTGCCACGCTACGATCAACAACTGCTAATACCAACTTATTTAGCAATTCACCTACCATGCCACCGGCTGAGTGCCCGTTGAGTGTTAAGACAAACACGCCAAACAAACCAGCGAACCAAAGCACAACTAATATAGAAGCTATGACCACAATTGTGGGTATGCGATTTTCTTCGCTGCGGAAAATCTTAACTGCCAAAAATACTAACAATAACGGTAGTAAAAACATGGCATAACCAATTAGCCAGCTCGTCGCATCACCTAGCCATTGCAAGATATTACCGCCAGCATGAAACCAAGTCATAACTAACAAAACAGATATGGCCAGCATGCACAGTGCGCCAACTTGCGGCCAAAAACCGCCAGGTAGGGCGTGCTCGGCTGTATTTTCAACCTTTGCTTTTTTTCTGGATTTTTTTCTCTTTGCCATAAACATATTCTAGCATATGATCAACAATCTGGTTACGCTTAGAACCAGGTTATATCTCCATTATAGCATAAGCGTCTTTATAAGTCAAGGTTAAACAGTTGTTTTACGCTGCAAAATCGACTGTTACTACCTCGTCGTGCTTCTTTTTCACAAAGTAATACGACCAAGCCAAAACAATCAAGACCGGCCAAATTAGAAGAAAGATATCAAGTCGGCCTATGGTATTCAACCAACCGATTAATGGTGCCAGTATAACGTATGGCGCCTCTTTGAAGAAATTGCCTACTGATACAACCGTAGCACGTTGTCTATCTGTGGTATGGTTGTGAAGAATTTCACTAAGAAATGGCCGTGAAATACCATCAGCTAAGTATAGCGATATGATTATAGCGACACTAATGCCCAACGGCAGGTGCAGGACTGACAGTATAAAGCTGCTAGCCACCACTAAACTTAATACACTCAAGACATGTTTTTCATGCAATTTATTAGAGTATTTATGCACTAACTGTAATGCGATTAACATTAGCAAACTAGCCGACCCGAGCACAATGCCACCGAATGTTTCAGAGAAACCAAACCGATCCATTAAAATCATCTTTAATAATCCCCAGTTAAATACATACAAACTCCCCCAAACGGTCAAAATCAGCGGTACATAAAGACGCAACTTCAGTTGCGCAAAAGCACGAAAGCCGCTCGCAATATCCTTACCATAATCACGGAAGCTGGTGATCAGTTTAACTTTTTGCTTTGATGACTTTTCATCTTGTAAGTGCCAAATTGGTATTAATGCTAATAGAAAAAATAAACCACACAAAATAAATGGCAATTGGGGTGAAACGCCATACAGCCAGCTGCCAAGCGGAATGGCAACAAAACCTGCTATAGCCATCGCCTGAACCGAACGCATAATCAACTGTCGCCATTGAGTAGAATCACGACTAAATTTTAATTTCTCAAAAAATAAAGCTTCATCAGCGCCAGACATTAGCGCAAAACCAGCCATCAACATAGCTTGCATGATCAGAATTAGCCAAAAACCACCTAGGGCTTGTAGCCCAATTCCAGCAGAAGCTAGTACTACACCAATTTTCATGGTTCGGGCTCGCCCAATTTTATCAGCTAATGCACCAGATGGAACTTCGACCAGCAAGCCCACGCTAAATGCTACTGCATCAAGCAAGCCGATCTGAGCATCATTCATATATAAACGGTAAAAGTATAACCAGATAGCTTCAACCATAAAGAAACTGAGCAAAAAACAATAGATAATATAACGTTGTGATAATCGTTTTTGTTCATCTGTCATTTACTGATATTATCACGAATGTTCCCACCGCAACCAAAAGCCAAAGTTTTACCTCTGGCAAACACTACATGTAGTGTGACTGATTTGCCTACGCTATATATAGCGTCTTGATCTATTAAAAATAGATCCACAATCTATAAGCACCTCATTTGGACAGAGTTCTTAGCATGGTAGTTAATGTATCAACGGCAGTAGTAGTGTTTTCGATATCGATCGGCATTAATACTGTATCTCCACCATTAGCTGCCCCACTAATCCAAACTGCAGCATCTACCATGCCGATAGAATCCTGAGCTGTACTCCAGGCGCCACAAGTATCTCGAAACGTACGAGTAGCGCTATCTGCCTTATCATAAGCTGACGATTGTACCTGAGAGCAGAACATGGCCATTTCAAGATTGATTTCTTTCATGCTTTTTATTTGTGCTAACCGTGTTTTGTCAACGCCCGGTACATTAAAGTAGTTACGATATCCCGCTAAGGCCGCCGGAGCAGCCTTAATGCCTTGCTGCAGTTTTACATTTGTATTAGCCCAAGTAGTTTTTAAATCTTTATAAGCCTGGGCTATAGCGGTAGAACCCTGTAAAACTGCTTCGTTATCCATGGCAGCTATATCGGTGTCAAGCCTATTGGAGTCTTCGCTTAGCGCCGCTAACACCGCTTCGGGGCTTTCCATAGCCTTAGTGTTTTCATAGTTTAGATGACCACATAGCGTTTGCCAATCTGTTGCAAATTGATTAACTAGCTTAAGAGTGGGCTCATAATCTGGTTCTGGGCTAGTGCTTTGCTCATGCTGGGCAGTGGTTTGTTGTTGAGCGTTCTTTTTAGTATCTAGACTTTTGGTTTTAGCGTAAAAGATGGCAACACCAGTTATCGCAATAAGAGTGACATTGATACATAAGAATACCCTAATAACCTTATCAGCAATAGTCAAATTGTTATGTTGGCCTAACATAACGCCCTACTTATTTTGCGGCACGTCTTTCATATTTAGGCCAATTCGGCCTTTATCATCAATAGAGTCAACCCGTACTTTTACCTCTTGACCCATCTTAAGCACATCTTCTATTTTGCTAATTCTTTCGTTAGATATAT
This sequence comes from Candidatus Saccharimonadota bacterium, assembly GCA_009778675.1. Lineage (GTDB taxonomy): Bacteria > Patescibacteriota > Saccharimonadia > Saccharimonadales > Saccharimonadaceae > WRFU01. The sequence continues at coordinate 86,353 of WRFU01000001.1, read as the reverse complement.
TGCTGATATGCAACATACCGTCGATACCGGGCATAATATTCACAAACGCACCGAAATCTTTAATGCCGACTACTTTACCAGTATAAGTTTTACCGACCTCTGGTTCTTCCACCAACCCCTTAATCCAATCCATGGCTTTTTTAATCGACTCACCGTCGGGGCTAGCAATCGTGACTAAGCCGTCATCGCTAATATTAACTTCGGCACCGGTTTCGGTAGTGATCTTATTGATAGTTTCACCACCCTTACCGATAATAGCGCCAATTTTTTCGGGGTTAATCATTAGTTTTTCAATCCTTGGCGCATATGGGCTTAGGCTCGCTTTCGGTGCAGCAATTACGCTTAGCATATGGGCTAGGATCGCTGATCGGCCGGCATTACTTTGATTTATAGCGTCTTTTAGCACTTCGACCGGTAGACCATGCACTTTCATGTCCATCTGCAGGGCTGTGATACCTTCGGTGGTACCAGTAACTTTAAAGTCCATATCACCGGCGAAATCTTCGGCATCGGCAATGTCGGTTAGCACATGTGGCTTATCACCATCCATCATTAAACCCATCGCTACCCCTGAAACTGGGCGAATTAGTGGCACTCCGGCATCCATCAATGCCATACAGCTGCTACAAGTGGCAGCCATGCTGGTACTGCCGTTTTGGCTCATAATCTCTGTTACACTACGAATAGCATACGGAAAATCTTCTTCTGTTGGCAAAACTGGTATTAGTGCTCGTTCGGCTAAATAGCCATGGCCAATTTCACGACGCCCCGGGCTACCTAGACGCTTAACTTCGCCGACTGTATAACCAGGCGCATTGTAGTGATGCATGTAGCGACGTTCACCATCGGTAACTTCCATCGTATCAACTAGCTGCGCGTAGCTTAATGGTGCTAGTGTAACAATATTCATAGCCTGGGTAACACCACGAGTAAACAGGCTACTGCCATGAGCCCGCGGCAAAAATCCAACCTGGCTGCTTAGCGGACGTACCTCTGTTAGTTTACGGCCATCAGGGCGTAAGCCATCTTTTATAATACCGGCTCGAGCATCTTTTTGTACTGCTAGTGTAAAGGCGTCGTCGTAGTCACTTTTAACTTCAGCGTAGGCTTCTGTGCCTAATTTCTGTTCCATTTCGTTATGGAAAGTAACCCGAATGGCATCAACCAGTTCATTGTAATGTGGGTAAGGTTGGCGTACCGCCGCACCTAACTTACCTTCTAGCCATTTGGCGGCTTCGGCCTGAATCTTTTCATCGGGCAACACCAGTTCGTATTCTTTAGCTTCCACCCCTACAGCTTTAGCTAAATCTTGCTGTAATTTAATCGCTGGCTGGTAATTTTCGAATGCCCAAGCCAAACCATTAATAATTACGTCTTCTGCTACTTCGCTAGCGCCAGCTTCAACCATGGTAATACCGCCAGCTATACCTGCCACGACTAGATCTAGATCACTTTGGATTCGTTGCTCTGGGTTTAGGAAGGCTTTGAACTCACCATTGACTCGGCCAATACGTAAACCTGCAACTGGACCATCAAATGGTACACCAGTTAGCATTAAGGCGCTGCTGGCAGCTATCATAGCAATTGCATCTGGGCGGAAACCTGGATCATAAGATAATACTGTGCTAACTACCTGGACTTCTTGGCGATAACCCTTGGGAAATAGTGGACGGATTGGGCGGTCTATCAAGCGACCAATCAAGATTGCTTCGTCACTTGGCCTACCTTCGCGTTTAATAAATCGACTACCGCTAATTTTACCAGCGGCATAAAACTTTTCTTCGTAATCGATGCTTAGTGGAAAATAATCCAATTCAATCGGCTTATCGCCAACCATCGCCGTGCCTAGCACCACTGTTTGGCCGTAACTTACTAGTACGCTAGCTGTGGTACGAAAACCAACGCGGTTAACTTCTAATTTTAATTTTTGGCCGCACCAATCGGTCTCGACCGCTATGATTTTTTTATCCAGCGGATTAATAATATCCATATTTGACTCCTTTACTGCTTGGTGACAGGTAAAAACCTAGGCTAAAGCCTACGTTAATATCCACCACCACAGCGATTATATTACTATTCTATTGTAGCACAATCTAATTGCCTACTACTGTATACAACACTGTTCCAGTGTAAGTTCCGGCTGGCATGGTTATATCGGCATTAGCAGCATAGTAGATATTAAAGCTATCCCCAGTCTCGTTAGCCATATTCGTAGTACTAATAGTTAGTGGTGATGTACTAGCTGGTACACCAGCAAATCGAGCAGTACCAGCCGGTACTGGTGTGGCGTAGCTAGCATCAAATCCATTGCCAGCAGCTGCCGCTGAGCTATTCATAGCAAAGCCCCAGGTATTAGCACCTAAAATTGATGGGGCAGTAAATATACCAGTGGTGGAGTTTAAGTAATGCCCTGAGCCGTCAGTCAGCCTAGTGTCAGTGCCAGACATCGATATAGATAAACTATAGCCGTTAGGCACGTTAGTATTAACGCTCAAGTTACTTGCTGTACTGCCTAGTGGGCTAGAAACTGGGTTAAGGTTAATATTAACGTTGTTAGATGAAGTTAGGGTGATATATTGGCTAGTGACAGTGAGGGTAGCGGGTGAAGTGGTGATAACAGGCACACCGCCTGAAACACCAGTGCCATTAAGCCCAGGTCCCGTATTAACTACGTTTGGTGTTAGCACCAGTAAACGATACATATTACCACTCATGGCAGGCTGGACATTGGTCAGATTTAAAGTGATACTGACTTCGTTGACTACATTACTCCACGTCATACCATCATCGGTACTGACTTGCCACTGATAAGTCGGTGTGCCATAAGCTGGTGAAAAACCAGCTGTATTAGCAATAGTTGAACTAAAACTGACATTGCTACCAGATTTGACGGTTTGGTCGGTAGGGTTAGTGGCTGTAATTGGTGCGCTCGAATACAAATGATTAAAGTAGCTACCTAACGCCGTAGCAGATATCGGATAAACTGGGCGCTGATCAGCCCAGCTAGTGATAGTCAATACCGTATCATCCGCCAGTGAAGTTAGTTGGACGCCACTATAAACTATGCCAATTGGACTATTAGCAGGCAGCCATGGCACAGCAGTATAGGTCGCTGGGAAAGTATAGCCCTGCGTACTAAACCAGCTTTGCTGACCAGGTGTTAAAGTATTAACTTGATAATTGGTACTCGGGTTAGCGGTAGAAAAATCAATGGTAGTATTAACCGTGCTAACGCTAGACGGTCCTAGAACGGTTGGAATATATAACGGATATACTAACGTGTTACCATTGGTCGGCGCTTTGTCTAAAAACCAATACCTTGATCCACTGGAAAAGCCGATACTACTATCTGATAGTGAGTACACTGAACCACCAATTATAGTTATACTTGGGCTAACCGCACCAGCAAAGCTAATAGGACAAAAACTATCATCTGAGGTACAGAGTCCATAACCGATATTATTGGTTATCACAAAAGCCTGCCCGCTAATATTAGCCGTCGGGCCAGCGCCAGATTTTACAGCAATAGGATTACCACCGCTATAGCACCAATTTATAATACCGCCGCCAATGCCGTCTGGGGCATAAACTGTGGCATGGCCGCTGACTGAAATGTAACCGCCATCACCACCCAAAATCGTTACGTTATTTAGCTGGCAGCTAGCTGCGCCTCCACCGCCAATTGACACAGTACTGCCCCAAACCTCATCCATACCAGGGTCATAATCACCGCCATGAGCTGCCACTTTTACGTAACCAGTAATATTTATCGTTCCAGCTGACTGCCCGACAACATTACCCGCTAGACAGGTTTGGTTACTACCACCAATACCAGCACCGGTACACATGGCATCACCATAAGCCCCGATATGAGCGTTACCGCCAGTTGCCGTCAGGCTACCCTGGCTAGCAGCATCAGAGGTTATAGTCAGCGTGTTATCTGGCAACCAACCGCCAGGCACGTTAATTCCGGCATTACCACCGCCAGTGGCCGTAAACGTATTATTGCCATCTACCGTCATTGTCACGTTGGCTTGGTCAATTATCGCCACCGGCGAAGCAGAACTAGTAGTCAACGCAATACCAGCTGCATATACTTGTAGCGGCACAGTAATCTGATAGTCTCGACCATCAACAACTAGACTGTACGTTCCAGAACCAGCATCAAGTTGAATGCCAGTTGTAGTACTATCGAAAACTACGTCATTAACTGGGTCGGAACTGCCATTTAAACCCGTAACAGTAAAAGCTGTTTCGGACTGGTAATCTACAGTGACAGTGCCAATGTTATTAGGTGCAATGTGGATCCAATTAGTAATAGTTGCTGGCGGTGCTGCCATAATAGCACTACGAGTCTGTATCAAATATAAGCCGGCCGCTAGAACAACAGCAAGGCAAGCGATAAAACTAATAGGCAATTTTTTGTGTAGATGCAAAACTGAGTAAGACTTTCTCTCGCAGAATTCATATTTTTACACTCTTACCTCTATTATACCCCCCCCCCATGAGGAGAATACAAGCACTCGGTAAGAATTATTTACGTAAACCAAGCTTTTCTAAAGTTTTTTTGTAACTATCGAAATTAGTTTGGCTTAGATATTTAAGCAGTTTTTTGCGTTGACCGACCATTTGCACCAAACCACGGCGCGCCATAAAGTCGTGCTTGTGGACTTTCATATGTTCGGTAACTTCTTTGATACGTTTGGTCAAAATCGAGATTTGAACCTCTGGTGAACCAACATCTGTTTTATGTTTGGCTAAATCGGCTACAGCCTTAGATTTATCTTCTTTTGTAATCATCTGGTGTATTCTAGCAGAAAAATTGTTGTTAGGCAATATAGTTGGGTTAAAAAATACTAACGGACTTTTTTATCGTTTGTTATTACCTTAAATTTCAAAAATCTATATTCTTGACGCACCCGACAGGTTCGTCCTGTAGGACGGTTCTGCCGGAGTACCAATGTATGAGGTTTTTGTAATTTATGGACGATAAAAAAGTCCGTTAGTATTTTTAATCTAAAGCTTCAAAGCGCTCAGTTGTAGTTAGTAATGTTACCAAAGCCCCAATTACAAAACCGGCTAATAACGCAGCTTTCGAACCTGTAACTAACGCGACTAAAATAATTATCAACCACAGCGCGCCTTTAGTTAAAGCGTCAAACCAGCAAGTTAAGACCAAATAGGCCAAACGGCGGTCATCGCGGTCATCAGCGCTGGCATAGTAACCTTTATTATAGGGTATATCGATAGCGGTATAAGCCGCTTCGTAAGCGATATTTAACCCTAGCGCCATCAAGTATTTTGTTACAAAAATCCTTAAAAAATTAAACAACGCATTAAGCGTCGTGCCAATCCGCAATAGCGTACGGCCGATTTTTTTATCCGTAAACCGGCCAATCGCATAAGCCACGGCAATCGCCACAACTACCGATAACGACTGCAGTACACCTAAATTTATGTAGGCCATATCACGAGCCAACACAAACATGCCCAAATATAACGCCCACACCGACGAACTAGCCACTCCATTGATACCCAAACCGGCTAAAGATATTAAATCACGGCTCACGCCCGGCAATATCAGCGATTTTATGGTTAGATTTTGCTGTCTAGTCGATACTTCGCGGGCTAATAGTAGTGGCACACCGGACACCATGAGCAGCACAAAACCAACCGCAAAAATATATTGTCCACCAAACAACATCGCAATCAGCCCACCTACGACTGGGCCTAGTACACTACCTACCCTTTCGATAACACGGATGTTACCCAGTTCGCTACCGGCTAAATGACGCCGGTGAAAAGCAGCAAAAGCATAGTGAAACGGTAGATATACTAGCTGCGAAGAAGTGCCATAAATAGCCCCTAGCAGCCACAGCGGCCAAGATATATTGCCTAGCGTAGCAAACAAGCCCAAGCTTAAAGCTTGGGTTATAAACCCTAAGCTCATAGTCTTATGAGCCCCCAGTTTGGTCATCAATTTACCAAACAAATAATCTGTGCCCAAGGCTCGTGGAATAAAATACCATACCAGCAACCAAGCAATATCCATGAAGCCATAACCGAGTTTTAACATAAAAATCGGCACAAATATACCAACTAGACTTATCGCCAGACTCCGAATCATCCAGCTAACGTAAATGCGTGCCAGTTCATCACTTTTAACTGACCGCCAAAAGCGTCTGGTCAGAATATGTTTTTTTGTTTTGGCCATTATTACCTATAATATACCACCTTAGCTACAGATCAGCCACCCTTAGCTACGGCTTGGGCATGTTAAAATAGATATATGAAGATTCTATTGATTTTTGGTGGTGTAGGCAATGAGCATGAAGTCTCTAAGATGGGTGCTAAGAACGTTTTGGCAGCTTTACATAAAACTAAACATCAAGTGACCGAATGCGAGATTAAAAAAGACGGCACGTGGTCAATACCATTTGACACTTTGCGCAGTTACGATGTGATTTTCCCATTGATTCATGGCCGGGGCGGCGAAGACGGCGCAATCGCCGCTTTGGGCGAGCTACTAAACATACCAGTAGTTGGCTGTAATCTAGAAAGCTCCGTAATTTGCTGGGATAAGCGTATATTAAAAAGCATTCTACATTTGAACAAAATGCCAGTTGTACCATGGATTTTGCTGCATCGTAATATACGAATTCCGAGTTTTAATGAAATAAAGCGACAATTTACCAAAGAAACCATACTTGCCGGCCAACTATTTAACCAAAGTTCCTTTAAACCTAGCCTATTTGTAAAGCCCGCCCGCGAAGGCTCATCATTTGGTGTCGGGTTGGCTACAACCGAAGCGCAGTTTCATAAAAAAGTCACCGAAGCTTTTAAGTTTGACAATCAAGTTCTGATCGAAAAAGCCATTGCCGGCCGTGAATTTGAGTGCGCCGTATTGGGCAACGCGCCAATAGTAGAAGTTTCTGATGTCGGCGAAGTTATAACGCCAATCAACGATTTTTATTCTTACGAACAAAAGTATGCCGCCAATCGTAAAACCGTTTTAGATATCCCAGCCCAAAATCTCGATGCAAAAGCCCGCCGCCAAATCCAAACTTACGCCCAACAGGCTTTCAACGCGATTAGCGGGCGTGGCCTGGCGCGGGTTGATTTCTTTTTGTCTAATAACGGGCAAATATACATAAATGAAATCAATACTATGCCGGGTTTCACTAATACCTCAATGTACCCAAAACTCTGGGAACACGCCGGGTTGTCGTACGATCAGTTAGTCGTAAAACTAATCCAGCTAGCCAAAGAATAGTTTTTAGGCAAGATCTATCTTTACTGCATCTTTTAGATCGTACTGACCAATTTTAGTCCGCCTAAGTGCCGTTAAATAAGCACCAGTGCCTAATTTATCACCGATATCATTGGCCAAACTACGAATATAAGTGCCGCTACTAACGTGCGTGCGGATTTTAAGCTCGGGATAATTATAATCAAGCAGCTCAATACTATAAATCTGCACTGTTCGGGTTGGCATGTCGACTTTTTTACCTTGGCGCGCCAATTTATAAGCTCGCTGCCCATTAATTTTGATCGCGCTAAATACAGGCGGAGTTTGGGTTATGTCACCAATAAAGTTACTTAGAACAGCATTAATATCACCTAGACTTGGCATGACTATGTCATCCTGAAGTTGTTTCAGGATCTTGGGTGCAGATTCCGAAACAAGTTTGGAATGACGATATGGCACTATTTCTCCTTCCGGATCGCCCGTTGTGCTGGTAGCGCCCAAATGAATCGTAGCTTCGTAAACTTTATCCAATTTTAAGAATTCGTTAGATTTTTTGGTCATTTTGCCACTAAGTATGATCATCAAACCAGTGGCAAACGGGTCTAACGTACCTGTGTGGCCAACCTTAACGCGCTGGCGTTTATGAAGGGAAACCATGTTTCCCCTCATCGAGCGGGGCACTGGCGAAGCCAACTGCTCCGTCTGCTCCCCTTCTTTTTTTAGCTGCTGAGTAAGTTGCCGCCGAATCCTGGCCACGACGCCAAAACTAGTCATGCCAGCCGGCTTGTCAACCAGTATAATCGAATCTAAATTCATTATTGGCCAGGGATTTGGAACGAACCAATATCATTGGCAGGAGTCGATGGATAAACTTCTTCGGGCATGACCGGTGAAATAGTAGCATTAGATGGCATCGCAGGTACTTCTGGTTCGGTCGCGAGTGGGGCTGGTGGCACAAATGACTCTGCTGGGGCGACGGGCATAACAGGCTCTGGCATAGCGGCGGGCATAGGTTCTGGGACAGCAAATGATGCCTGCGGTTGAATCATTGGTTGCGGGCTGCCTGGCGGCATTGGCAAGCCATTTTCGACGTTTACATCTGGCATTGGTGGCGGAGCCGGCGGCGCGAATGGATTTTCAACTGGCGCTGTAGCGACCGGCATTGTATCTGGTACTGGCTCTGGTACTGGTACACTAGGTGGTTGCTCGCTTAAAAGGTCTTGCATAGCAGTGCCAGCATCGACTGGTACAGCTGCTGGTGCACCCAAAGGCGCAATATAGCCATGTTTATTATCTGCATATAAACCTTCGGTCTGACCAGCCATGGCGTCACCACCCACTGGCTGCTCTTCGTTATCTGCCGCCGGGGGTAAAAAGCTTTCGGCTGGTTGATCAGCTGGCGCAAACGGAGCTACTTGCGGCTTCCAATTATCATCACTAACAGCACCGTGTAAATTAGCCTCTGGCGCGGATTCTGGTGCTGTAGGTGCGGCTGCTAGCATGTCATCAGTTTGCTGCCTTAGATCACCCAAAACATTGGCCGCAGCTGGGGTTTGATTAACCTGGGCTAAACTATCGGTCAATTTTTGCTCGACCAGCTGAGCCGCTTGGGTTTGATTAGCTTCTTGGGTTTTATCGGCGACTGTATCAGCGGCCGCAAAATCTGGTGGGGTTTCTTCTTCTGGTACTTCATGCTCGACCATTAGTTCATTAGGTTGCGCTTCTTTGGCGGGTTTTTTACCATTTTTGTGGCCACCTTTCACGCTCAACATGTCGTTGCTAGGAGTACCTTTTTTGAGTTTATCTAAATTAGTCGAGACTAGTTGTTGATCAGCGCCAAATTGCATCAATTTAGAAGCAATAGCCATGGTTAAAGAATTAGTCCGTTCGTTGCTAAAGCGATTAGTAGCCGACACGATACCAGTCAGCAATGCTGTAGCGATAGCCTCATCCATCAAGCTTTCGCCATCGCTTTCTTGTTTAAAGGCGCTAGCTAAACCAACAATCATCTCGCTTAGCGAACTGGCATCGTTGTCGATCCAGTTAATAGTGCCCAAACTACTTTTTGTACCATTGGTATTAATGGTTGACACAACAGCATTGTGCAAAATTTGCCCGTGGACTTTTAGAGCTGCATCAAGCTTATCTTGCGTTTCGACGTTTAAGGCAATCACCAGATCAATATTGAATTCACCCTGGCTAAATTCAAGATCTTTTTCGGATATGGTCGTATGATACGGGGTAATAAAGACTTTTACAAAGTCGCCTTCAATCTTATAACGTAGGTGATCGGCTTTTTCTTTATTTAAAGCGATTATAAAATCACGTAAACTATCAACCGAATTTTCAAAAGTTTTTTCGGGTTGCAAAAAGCTTAGGGCATCTGGAATACTACCACTCACCACCGCTACAGCACGTTTACCAAGTTTATTAACCAAAAGTGTTAGCCCGAGTGCCGAAGTTAGCTCATCGACTGATGGGTTGTCATTAACCGTTACCAAAATATTCTCAGCATCTTGAATCTGCTGGAGTATCTGAGTTTTTGGGTCTTTATTTTCTGGCATTTTTATTTTCTTTTAGATTACTCTACACCATTTTAGCATAAGTACTACCCAAATGTCAATACTTTTTAACAAAAGTGTTTACTTTTTTACCTCTTTACTCTATAATTTGGCAAGATAAGATATAAATTAGAGGAACAAAATGCCCATTATAAAATCTGCCGCTAAGCGTATGCGCCAAACCAATAAGCGTAAAGCACGCAATATTGGCACAAAGAAAGACATTAAAACTGCTACAAAGGCTTTTGTAGCCAAGCCGACGGCTCAAAGTATTAGTAAAGCACAGAGCGAGCTAGATAAAGCTGTAAAAAAAGGCTTAATCAAAAAGAATACTGCCGCTCGCCGCAAAAGCGCCCTGCATGCCTTAGGCAAAAAAACTGGCGTCAAATTAGCTACTAGCAAAAAACCAGCGTCAGCTAAACCTGCTGCAGTCAAAAAAACTGCTGCAAAAAAGCCAGCCGTTAAAAAGTCTGTGGCTAAAAAAGCCCCAGTTAAAAAACCGGTCGCTAAAAAATAATCATAAGTTAGATATTTGGGTCAGTAAACTTTTGACCAACAGCCAAGGGTCTAGATTGGCAGTCTTCATGCTAAGGTCTGTCTTGTTGAATAGTTTTAAAGCTGCTTTTACCTGTGGCTCACCCATTCTATTAGCTAGGCTCTGCATATTTGATAAAGCAAACGGGTGCACTGCAAAGTTTTTTGCCAAGGTAGATGGCGAGTGTTTAGATAGTTTTAGGCTAGCTAGTAAAAACATCTGGCCGGCCAAAATGCCAAAAAACATATAAGGGTCTTCGGATAATTCAAGCCTGTTCAACCGTTCTAATAGTTCATTGGTGCGTTTATTGACTGCCAGTTCAAAAATAGCAAAAATATTCTGCTCATCGGATGGTTCAATCAGCTCATCTATCACCGAAATATTTACTTCACCCTTTAATTTAAGTTTTTCTAAGGCCGAAACTAACCGCCATTGATCGTGCCCTACCCTAAGTAATAAATGTCGCAAAGTATATGAATCAATTATTAGCCCCATACGTTTACTTTCGGCTTCCAGCCATTTTAACTGCGCAGCGATATCGCGCACCGGCAAAGGTGTAAATTCACGAATTTCGGCTATTTTAGCCAGGGCTTTATAGGTTTTGGAACGTTTATCAAGTTTAGGTTCAACCAAAATCACTAAATTATCGCTCTGTTTTAGTGCATCCGAATAATCCGCTAAAGTCGCCCAAACAACACTGTTGTCGGCTAAATGCCGAATAATAATTAGACGCTGGGCAGCAAAAAGTGTACCCCCCATTAACACATTGGCCAGATCGACCACACGCAGAGTTTCGCCATCAATTCGTTCCGGCGTAAGATCGGAATTTTTGATAATATCTTCAATCGCCCGCCCGGCGGTAAAACTATTTTCGCCTACAAACACTTTTAACATATATGAATTATACCAATTTTAGTCTATTTTATGCGTTCTTTTGGCAATTCGGGCAAATATGAGTGCCCCGGCCAGCCACGCGAATTTTAATTATTTCGTGGCCGCAACGCGGACATGGTAAGCCTTCGCGACGAAAAACTTGAGCGAATTTATCTAGATAATTACCCCTACTGCCATCAGCCTGGACATAGTTTCGATCAGTAGAACCGCCGCTAGCAATGGCCCGGTTCATAGTGGCCCGTACGCCAGTGTATAGTTTTTTGAATTCGGCGCTGCTTAAACTGCCGACTAACCTTTCGGGGTGAATCTTGGCATAAAACAGGCTTTCATCGGCATAGATATTACCAATTCCGGCTACCACGCTTTGGTCTAAAAGTGCTGCCTTGATTTTTGAACGTTGTTTGTTGGTAAAACGAGCCTTAAACTGGGCAGGCGTAAAGTCGTCAGGCAATGGTTCAGGACCAACCCGCTGCATAAATTTTGTGTTCATTATCTCGGCTGTTGGTAATAGCTTCATCCAGCCAAATTTGCGTTGATCGTTAAAAAATAGCTTACTACTATCGGTAAATTCAATTGTGACTCGGGTTGATTTATCAGGCAAATCACCAATTAAGCTATCGGTTGGGTGGCCACCGCCAAATGTTTTACTAGAAGAACGAACCACAATCTGGCCGGTCATTTTTAAGTGAATCATAAAACTGTAGCCACTACCAAGATCAATTAACAATACCTTAGCTCGTCGGCGGACAGCTTTAATTTGGTTGTTCAAAGCAAATTGCTTAACATCAGCTTCGGAGTTCGGAAAGCCTTTTTGGGTATCGTGACTAATTTTTTTGATAGTCTTACCAACAATTAGACTCGCTAGCCCCGAGCGGATAGTTTCGACTTCTGGTAATTCTGGCATAGGTTTATTGTACTACAGCTAAACTTTCAAACCAGTGGAAGTGAGCTTCGGAGTACTATCACCACGAATAATACTGTCAAAATCTGGCATTTGGCGTGAAAATAGCTGGTATAACTGTTGGGTGTTAACCGCTAGTGTGCCAGGTGAACCGCTACAGCTTGATGTCCAAAGAGATGTGTTAGTTCTACCATTTTTAATAATCTTAAATTCGTAGACTTGACCGGTGGCACAAACACCATCTAGCCCATTTGGCTGCTCGGTTGATTGTCGTTTATTAGCAGCGTTTATTCTATCAAGCGCAAAAGCAAATTGTTTAAACGCGGCCATATCGTTGTCTTCTGTCGTTTCGCTGATAACATCACCCTGGTAGCCCTTGGTTAAAGTGAGTACTCGCTGGACTGATGAAATAGATATTGTATAAGTACGGAAATTTTCCCTAGCAACAATCGGACCACGCACGGTAAGATCAAGCTTGGTGCTATCTAAATCTGTTGTTAACACACTGGGCGCTATTGCAGTTTCGGGCGTCTGGTTGTTTTTGCTACTAGTAATAATTGTGCTAATTAGACCAACTATCGCCCCTACAATCAGCAAACCTAGCAGCACTAATACGATTTTGGCAAACACAGTCCTTTTCATGACTCTATAGTAGCATTAAAAGGCACGGGCGTCAACCAGAATACTACAAATCACCCCAATTTGTGGCAATACTAACATCGACCAACAAACAAACTTTAAGCTCTGGTGCAATATTTTCCATCACATCTTTTAAAATGGCGCCAACATCATTGGCTACTTTTTTGTCACACTGTACCAAAATACTGTCATGGATCTGCAATAATTGATCCCCTACACCTTCCAGCTGCTTATCAAGCTGGATCATAGCTCGCTTCATTAAGTCAGCCTCTGTACCCTGGATTGGCATGTTAGCTGCCGCTCGTTTAGCTGCTTCACGTACCACAAAGTTTGCACTATTAATATCTGGCGTTGGCCGGCGACGCCCAAAGAAAGTTTCAACATAACCATTAGCTTTAGCGCCAGCTAATACTTTATCAATAAATTTACGCACCGGCGCTCGCAGCTCAAAATAACGATCAATAAAGTCTTTGGCCTGTTTGTAATCCATATCAGTCGCTTGGCTTAAACTTCTGGCGCTCATTCCATACAGTACCCCGAAATTGATTACCTTGGCAGTGCGACGTTGGTTTTTTGTGACATCTTGTGGTTCAATGCCAAACACGTCGCTAGCTGTTTTAGTGTGAATATCTACCCCACTGCTAAAATCTGCTTTTAGATCTTTATCATCTGCCAGTACGGCCGCCAAACGTAGCTCAAATTGGCTAAAATCGGCACTCACAAATACCTTGCCTTTATCGGCTACAAAGCCATGGCGAATTTTTTTACCTAATTCACTGCGAATTGGGATGTTTTGTAAATTAGGGTTGATACTACTCAGCCGCCCGGTACTAGTTACATTTTGAGTGAAAGTTGTGTGCACGCGACTGTTTTTATCTACTAGTTTAGGCAACGCATCAACGTAGGTATTTTTTAGTTTTGCTAGTTCACGAGCCTGTTCAATCAATTCAATAATTGGGTGCTGACCTTTTAATTTATCCAGCTCTTTTTGACCAGTGCCATAGCCGCGTTGGGTTTTTTTGATACCAGTCGTAGGTAGTTTTAAGGTGTCGTAGAGTTCATTCGCCAACTGGCTCGGGCTATTTATATTAAATTCGTGCCCGACAGTTTTATAAATTTTTTGTTCGATTACGGTCAGTTCCTGACCCAAACTACGGCTCATGTTGCTAAAAAATGGCACATCAATCTTAATACCCATTTTTTCCATTTTGTAGAGCACTGGGATTAATGGAAAATCAAATTGCTCGGCAATAGTTTTCAGACGCGGCAGATCTTTAAATTCAACTGTTTGCGTGTGGTACACCTGCCATAAAGCTGCCAGCGCTAGTAGCGGATCAGATTCGTCGATATCTTCTTGGATTAAGGTCGACAATGAAAAATCGCGCCCTAAAGGATTCAACAAAAATGCCGCTTGTGACACATCGTAAATCTTACTTAGTGTCATAGTGACACCTAGTGAGCTCAAAGAGTATAATAACGCCTTAATATCGTAGGCAATAACCTCACCCGTATATTTAGCTAGTTTATCGGCCGTAATGCGGCTAGCTTTTTTGCCATCAGCACTACACCATAACTGTTGGTCGGTTTGATCAAAACGCACAAACCAACTAGGTGCTTTGCTGTCTGGCAAGATGTTGGCCATAACAAGTGGCTTTAGTCTAGGGGCTAGCGGCAGGTTAAAAAGGTCAATTTGGTCAGACGTACGATCGACAAATTTAGGCAAGCGACGGATCAGTGAATTAAACTCTAATTTTTTTAACTCAGCCAATAGCGCTTGTGAGTTTAAATTATAAATATCAGCGGCTTGTAAATCTAATTTTACCGGCGCATCAAACCAGATTTTCGCTAATTCGTGACTGGTATAGGCCAGCTCTTTACCTGATTTTAATTTGGCGGCTAAGGTCGGTTTGACTTCGTCCAGGTGAGCAAAAATATTGTTCATACTACCAAATTGATGCAATAATTCTAGCGCGGTTTTTTCACCTACACCAGGCACTCCTGGTATATTATCGCTGGAATCACCTTTGAGCGACTTTAAATCCAAAAATTGATCTTTAGTAATACCATACTTATCTTCAAAACAGTTCAAATCAAATTCTTCAATTTTACTTACACCTTTTTTTAGGGCGTACATTTCAGTATGTTTATCAATAATTTGCAGCATATCTAAATCGCTCGACACCAGGTAGGTTTCTAAGCCTAACTCTTCTGCCTGATGAGCTAATGTACCCATAATATCGTCGGCTTCGTAATCATCGCATTCGTACAGCGGCCAGCCAAAAGCTTTTAACAGATTATGTAAAATTGGTATCTGCACATAAAAATCTTCCGGTGCTGGTTTGCGGTTGGCTTTATAGGCCGGGTACATTTCGACTCGTCTTCGAATATTAGTTTTAGATTTGTCCCAGGCTACTACTACGTAGTCAGGTTCGAGCTTACGAATCACTTCTAGCGCTAAACTAGCAAAACCATAAACACCACCGGTTGGCGTGCCATCTTTTAGGCTCAACCCTGGCATCGCGTAATAGCCACGGTAAAACACGCTCTTGCCATCAATTATTGCCAATTTCTTCATATCTTTAACTAGTATATAATAATTAATATATGGTGACTAATCATAAAGTAAAAATAATTGCCTTCGTTGGGCTAACAGGTGCTGGTAAAAGTTCGGCAACTGATTATTTAGCGAGCAAAGGCATGCCCAGGGTGGTATTTGATAGCTTTAAATCTACCCAAGACAACCTACAGAATCTTATCGATGCCGGGCAAAGTCATATCGTCATCAACAGTATCCCGACCTTTGGCGATTATCGAGCGCTAAAACACGCTTTTCCGGGTATGCTAACAGTTATCGCCCTGACCCCTAATAAAACTGTGCGTTACAAGCGGATTAAACGATTATTAGGTTCAATCGGCCCCCTACAAACTCACGAGCATTTTGGGGTTGGCGCAGTTATGGTTAACGCTGATTACACGATTGATTCTTCGGGCACAACCCAACAGCTCCAACAAAAGATTGATGATATTTTAGACCAAATCGGTGTAGAACTATGAAAAAATCACAATTGCTAGAATTAGCAAAGGTGGAATATAGCCCGTCGCAGGTAGAAACGATCGAAAAAGCTGCCGATTTAGCTGCCAAAATGCATGCTGGACAAAAACGCCAAAGTGGCGAACCATTTGTGTCCCATCCACTTAGTGTCGCTGCGACACTAATAGAGTGGGAAATGGATGGTGACTCTGTAGTGGCTGGTATTCTACATGACACCATCGAAGACACTAGCTTAACTTTACCCGAAATCGAAAGTGCCTTTGGCCAGTCGGTTGCATTTTTAGTTGATAGTGTAACTAAGCTTAACAAAACGCGCTCGGGTATGCGTAACATTGACACTTACCTGCCCCAAACCAAGGATAATTTAACCAAGCTGCTAATTGCAATGGGGCAAGATGTCAGGGCAATTATTATTAAACTGGCCGATCGCCTGCATAACCTCCAAACCCTACAGTATATGCCACTCGACGTGCAGCAAAAAATCGCCAGTGAATCGTTGGCTATTTTTGCACCACTGGCTGATCGACTTAATATGGGACGAGTACGGGTGCAAATCGAAGAATTGAGTTTTATGTATCTAGACCGCCATGAATATGAACTGCTCCGCAAACTCACCAAAAAGCGCCTAAGTCGGTCGCATCAGCAGTTAGAACATGTCCGTGAAGAAGTGGCGAAAGCCCTAGTACAAGCCGGCATAAAGTTCAAAATGGATGGCCGGATCAAGAGTATTTATTCGTTGTATAAAAAATTACAAAAAAGGGATATCGATACGATTTATGATCTTATAGCATTAAGAATTATCGTCGAAGACAAAAACGCTTGCTACCAAGTACTCGGTACTCTGCACGCTTTGTATGAACCACTGCCAGGTCGTATAAAAGACTACATTGCCAAACCAAAACTAAACGGCTACCAAAGTTTGCACACTACAGTTTCTACACCCGATGATCAAATTGTGGAGTTTCAAATTAGAACCAGCCAAATGCATGAATATGCTGAACGTGGTTTAGCCGCTAGTTTTCACTATAACGAAAAAAAGCTAACCGACGCCTATAAAACAGGTCAAATTGCTGCCATGCCAGCTAACCTGCAGTGGATTCGTGACTTGCAAGAAATGGCCGCCAAAATGCGTGAAGGTAAGCAAGTTGACACCGACAAAATGAAAGTCAATTTGTTTTCTGATCTAATCTTTGTGCATACTCCTAAAGGTGATATTTTTAACTTACCAGTTGGCGCTTTGCCACTCGATTTTGCCTACCGCGTACACAGCGATGTTGGCAACCGAGCCCTATCATTCAGAGTTAATGGCAAAATTGTTGGTTTTGATGAACCATTAAAAACTGGCGATGTGGTAGAAGTTGTCACCCGTAACAATATTAAACCAAGCCTAGATTGGTTAAACCGTGTCAAAACTCCTCAGGCCAGAAGTAAAATTAGCGCCGAGCTAAGACGGCAAGGTATCCAAACTATTAAACGCGAAAACCCCCAACGTAAAAAGCGCTAATCGGACAATTTATGCTAAAATGTACTTGATGCACTAAGTCGAGGTAAATATGAAAATTAGCAAACAATACGTACCACCAACTCTTACAGTTGATATGGTAATTTTTCAGATAATAGATGGCCACTTACAGGTCTTGCTTACACAGCGCGCTAGGCCACCGTTTAAAGATGTTTGGGCGCTGCCTGGTGGCTATAGCGGCGTTGGTTATACCACTTTAGAATCAACCACTGCTGTTGTAAAACGTAAAGCTGGGGTTGATATCAACCAACAACTAGCCCACGTGGAACAATTACACACTTTTGATACAGTCGCTCGTGATCCACGTGGTCACGCAGTCGCAGTTGTTTATTCTGGTTATGGCCAGGATATTAAACCTGTTAATCCGTTGCAAAAAACTAAGTTTTTTGATGTCGACGGCCTGCCCGAAATCGCTTTCGACCATAAGGACATTATTAATCATGCGCGCGATCGTCTGCGGACTCGACTAGCTTACACTAATGTAACAGCGGCTTTTTTACCTAGTCGTTTTACACTAACTGATCTACAAACTGTCTACGAAGCGATTTTAAGCCGAAAATTAGATCGTCGTAATTTTCGTCGGCATATTACTAGCCTAGATATGGTGCACGATACCGGCCACGTTAAAACCAGTGGCGCCCATCGTCCGGCTAAATTATATGCCTATAATTCATTATCGATTGGCGTCATTAAATCTAGATTATTATAGTTAGTGTGCTATTGACACTAACATAACTATGCTATATACTCCGTAGTATATAGTACTTAGTGTTATGTCTACACTATGTACTAGAACTTTAAAATCAGTGTTACGAAAGGAGACAACCCATGTTAGTGTTAAATGGCACCCTGTTAGAAGATCTGTATTTCCCGAACAACGAAGCATTTATACCAGACCCTACCAAATTAGTACGGACATGTAATCGACTAGAGCTAAAGTACCGCAGTGATAACGACCTGGTTCGATTGATGTTTGTAAAACGACGACTAGACGAACTGGGCGTACTTTGTAACCTGTTTATCTGGTATATGCCCTATTGTCGAATGGATCGTAAAATCGACGATCGGTTGTTCACGCTTAAATACGTCTGCGAGTTTATGAACAATCTAAAATTCGATAGTATTACCGTCGTCGAACCTCATTCCCCGGCCACTCTAGAACTGCTTACAGGGGCAAAAGTGGTTTATCCCAGTCAAGATTGGCTCAGCCAAGTCATAACCGATATGGGCTTCGACACAGACACGGACAGTCTAGTCCTACCTGACAAAGGTGCGCTTAATAGATATAGGAATCTGCCAAATTATAATTTGTGCTTTCTTAGCAAACAACGTGACCCGATAACAGCCAAGATTTCAGGCATGCAACTGACTAACGGCCAAATAATACCGGGCAGCAAATGTTTAATAATTGACGACCTTTGCAGTCGTGGCAGTACTTTTATGCTTGCTGGCAAGTTGCTAAAAGAGCTAGGCGCCAAATCGATTAGTCTACTAGTGACCCACCTGGAACGCAATGTTTTTACTGGTCAACTGTTAGACGCTAATTCCCCAATTGACAAAGTTTACGCTAGCCAATCATTGATGGAAGAACCGCACGAAAAAATCCAATATTTAGAAATGGAGGTTGATCGTTATGTTTAAAAAGATGACGAATAATCCGGTGCTATGGACTGATGGTTACAAATTTTTGCACAAAGACCAGTATCCAGCCGGATTGGAATGGGTGTTTGAGACCTGGACAGCGCGTAAATCACGACTGAATGGTATTAACCACGCTGTATTCTTTGGCCTGCAAGGGGCATTGGCCGAAATTAGTTTAGCTTACAAAGAAGGTTTTTTTGACCGGCTACTAAGCGATGTGATGCGTGAAATCAAAACTAACTTTAACGAGACTTTCGGGGCAACTAACCCCCAGTTGGTTGAAAGCTACGATTTTTCGCACTTTGAGGCTTTATAAGCTAGGATATCTACCGATCAGGATTAAAGCTTTACCGGAAGGCACATTTGTACCAATCCAAGTGCCAATGTTTACGATTGAAAACACCTTGCCTGAATTTTATTGGCTACCTGGCTTTTTGGAAGTCATACTGAGTGATTCAATTTGGCAGCCAATTACTGATGCTACCATTGCTGATCATTACAAGCGAATTTTGAGCGATTACGCAGCGCAAACTGGCGGAAATTTAAGCTTGGTTAACAACCAAGCTGGCGATTTTTCGATGCGCGGCATGGGAAGCCCTGAAGCAGCTTATCGTTGTGGCGGCGGTCATCTGTTAAGTTTTAATGTTAGCTCGACCATTTCGGTGCGTGAATATCTTAAAACTTACTACCTTGCCGATAGCCAAGTTAGTCTGTATGCACCTTCAACCGAGCACAGTGTTATGTGCTCGTACGGACGTGATGAATTAGCAGCCTATAAACAGTTGATCACTAAGGTCTACCCTAGCGGTAATGTAACTATCGTTAGTGACAGTTACGACTTTTGGGGTGTCGTTGATAACGTACTGCCCAGCATTAAAGACTTAGTGTTAGCACGACACGGTAAAGTTAGCATTCGCCCTGATAGTGGCGATCCAGTCAAGATCTTATGCGGTGATAACGATGCTAAAGGCGAATCAGTCCGCAAGGGTTTGGTTGAGCGCCTATATGAGATTTTTGGCGGCGAGATAAACACCAAGGGTTACAAACAGTTAGACCCACATATTGGTGCCGTTTATGGTGATGCTATAACTGTTGATCGAGCTCGACAAATCTGCGAACGATTAAAGACTAAAGGCTTTGCTAGCACCAACGTGGTGCTCGGTATTGGTTCATACACCTACCAATACAATACGCGGGATACGCTGGGTTTTGCCCTAAAATGTACGGCCGAAGTTAGAAACGGTCAGTTCAAGCCAATATTCAAAGACCCTAAAACCGATACCGGCAACTTTAAAAAGTCGCATAAAGGTTTGGTAGCAGTAGTGTTGGAAGATGGCGAATACCGATGTATAGATGAGTTAGATCCGCAAACAATTCAAAAGCTTGCAGACGCCAATCAATTGCGTGAAGTATATGCCAACGGTGAGTTTGTAAACATTCAAACTTTTGCCGACATTAAACAGCGCGTTAGCTTGGAATCCGATCGAGTGTATGGCAAAAAGGGGGAACATTATGAATAATCTAGGAAAAAATTTCGAGATAACGGCCAAAAATGTTCAAACCTATATCGAAGAAATCAGCGAATGGATTTTTCACTTTTTGTCTGATTCCCACCGTAACGGTGCAGTATTTGGGTTATCAGGCGGTGTAGACAGCGCTGTGGTAGCCCGTTTGGTACAAACCAGCGGTATGCCATTTACGGCTTTATTGATGCCCAACGGCGACGGTGTTTACTGCAGACAGCCAAATGATTTTACTGATGCCAAAGACCTAGTTATGACTTTTGGTTTTGACTATCGGGTCATAGACATCAGCGTAATCTGCACCGCCACTACCCTGCTGGCTAGCGACCCGATTGTACAAGCCGCCAGAGTCAATGACCAAAAATTGGCGCGCATCAATATTGCACCGAGAATACGAGCTGACATACTCTACCAGATTGGTCAGTTGCAACGTCGGTCAGTGATCGGCACAAGTAATTTATCTGAAATTGTGACCGGCTACTTTACTAAATACGGCGACAATGCCTACGATCTTAACCCGCTGGGGTTCATGACCAAACGTGAAGTATATATATTGGCCAAAGCTCTCGGCATACCTGCCAGGATTATCGCCAAACCACCATCGGCTGGCCTATATGAGGGTCAGACCGATGAGACCGAACTTGGTTTTAGCTATGATAATGTCGACGACTGGATTCTGTATGGCAGTTCAGGCGATAGTGGTATTGACGCCAAGATTAAAGCTCGTTTTGCTCTAAGCGCACACAAACGTACGTCTCCATCAATATTTATTGGCTAGCACTGATAACCCCCCTCACTGAGTTGTGAGGGGGGTTTCAATTGTTAACCAAAACGATAGATTTTATCCTGTGCGACGATAGTAAATTTATGGCCGTCAAACCGCAACGCTGATGCTTCATCAACTACCGAGCAAGCAAATTCCTTGGCAGAATTCTTAGTTAAATTAGTGCCAACGATTTTGCTGTTACCTGGATCGTAAATTATACCACCGTAAAAATATAGGTTCGTGAGCGGTGTAGCATTATACATTAAAACATCTTGGTCATATTCAATTGCTGTTTTACTAAATACAACCGTACGATATTTCCCATTATTCAACCGGTAGATAAACAACCATTTGCCAGTTAACCCATCTTGCGTAATCACATATTCTTGTATTTTGTCAGGGCAAACCAGCTCAAAATTATGCTGGTTAATCTGCACCTGCAATTTACCTGGGTAACGCGAAACTACGCATATATCCCCCTTAGCCGAAACTCCGAATAGTGGTCGATAAGCTAAAGCCAAACAAGATTTTTGATTACCCAAAGGATTAAATTTAATACTGCATAGTTGATACGATCGATCAATGTAATATAGCATCTGTTTGATCACTTTAAAATCGCTGCCATGAGCTCGTTCTACTAGGCCAACTTGAGCACCTTGATCATCAATAACCTGCACTGCATCTTGGCTAGCCACAAAAGCTAACTGGCCATCATCTGAAAACTCCACTTTGTGTCCAAAGCACACTAACTCACTACGTTGGCTAGAAATATGTACAATGCGGCCACTACGTGATAAATAATGATGGGTACTCAACAGTAGTTCAACATCGGCTGCTTCGAATATGACACTAATAGCAATCTGATGCCTTGTCGCTTTTACTGGCACCGCGATAATCCTGGCTGACCTACTGCATAGTGGGCAGTCAGAATATTTATCATAGTAGTACAATTTGTGTGACCGACAATATTTACTATGCTGCAACTGATCTTCTAACACTGATACTAAGCTGGATCTAACATCTTGTTCAAAAATTTGCAAAAAAGCATTTTGTAAGTCGGGCGACAACCATTGCCATGATGGTACCATTTTAGGAATTATAATTTTATTAGTCCCAAGTACCGAAGCATGATGCCTAATTCGCTCCATAGTTGTCATATTGGGGGAACTTTTTAAAGTCCCGTTAAATGGATGTATGGTGCTCAGCAAGTTAAAAGCTAACACACCAAAACCGAACAAGTCAGTGTTGGCGTTAAGCTGCATACCGTTTTTTAGATAAGCTTCAGTTGGCATAAACCCTTCAGTAAAAGCATCAGGTGATAGGCCACCGATCCCCCAGCTATCTACATCAATAAATCGTGGCTGCAGTTGTTTACCCGGTTCAAACAAAATATTATAGTCACTGATATCACCTACCACCACACCGTGTTGATGCAGAATATCCAGGACTTTGCTGATCTGTAGAGTTAGCCCTAAAACTGCTTTATTGTTAAGCCGATTAATCTGTAGAAATTTACGTTTGGTCAGCTGGTGAACAGCCTCACCGGCAACTTTAGCCATTACATAACCATTGAAATGGCCATTCATTAGCAAGGTGTCGTTTGGCAAAACTACTTCAGTTGGCAGCTTAGCCTTTAGCAATCTTTCAACTTTGGCTTGCTTATGGTTTAGGTTGGCCTTTGAGCCGAAAACTTTAACTACCTTATCTGGTTTATAATCGTAGATTATCGCTTCGCCGCCTTCAGCCAATTTGTTAAGCCTGCGCAACGCCGTTGGTGTTAATTGCACACTCATAGCTATCACCCCTTAAAAACAAATCGAAATATCGTCTTTAAATACAGCTTGGTTACGATTGATTAGCATGGACAATTTGCCTGACTTACCACTAAGCAAACGTTTTTGAAACTCAACCTGCTCGTCTAAAGCTAAATCGTAAACAAAGCGCAGTCCATCGCTAGCTACACCAATATTGGAAAAGCCGATTTTGCTAAAACTGAAAGTCGTAAAATCGACGCCATTTGCATATTGTAGCAATAAAGTTTTATCACGAATGTAATTATAGGCATAGTACCGGGGATATTTGCCATCGTCTAATGGCACATAATCCACTCGGTTAGCTTGATGCAATAATATAAAACCGTCGCCGCAAACTTTAACTACCCAAGTGTGGTCTAATTCAAAACAGGCCAAAATTGTAAAACAAAGGTTATCCAAACAAAACTCATCCGATTCTGGTGATAAATTTGTTAGTTGTGTAAAAATTCCATCAACAACTTGTTCAAAGTTATTCACGTTTAGATCCTGGCTACGCTTAGCCAATAATTGACCAAATAGGCTAACACCAACTTCCGAAAAAGGCATCGAACCACAACCATCTAGCACAATTTTAAAACCTGGCAGATTAATGACAAAATCTTGTCGGTTCTTACCATAAAACAGGTGATCCGCGCCAATCTTACTAATGTTGATTGATTTGGCCATTTCTAACACCTCCTTAAAAAGTGAAAGGGGCACAAAAGCGTAACAGCTTTGCGCCCCTTAATGGCAATCGAACTACACGAAAAAAGCGTTACTAGACGCACCAGTAGCTGCACTCATCGAGGCTGAAATTGCACTTTTTGATAACACTGCAAAAACGCGCCGTAGCTCTGATTCGCTGGCTGAAACTTCCAAAATATTTTGGTCGTCTATACCTAAATCTTGGGCAATTCCATGAGCATCATCACCGAAAGCGATAAATGCTACGACGATTTCTTGGCTCTGCAGGAACTGTACCGCTTGACGGGCTTTTTTAAGCGACGCTTGCGATGAATTATCCTGACCGTCAGAAAAAATCGCCACTACACCTTTAGTCTTGATGCCATTGGCTCGCAATTGTTCTTGGTAACCATTGCCGTTACCATCAAACAATTTAACTTGAGCGTCGACAATAGCATCATATAGCGCGGTCATACCACCAACATGGTAGTTAACCAACAGATCATCAATCAGCTGATAACCACCGCTTCGAATATTGTCATCAAACCCCGTATAAGACACCAAAATCTCATCTTCTTGCTTGGAATCTTTAAGCGCTTGCTTAAATTTCTGCAAACAATCTGACATAACACTTTGGTAACCTCCCATCGATCCTGATTCGTCTACCAGTAGTCCGATTAAGGTCTGCCGTTCATTTTCAATGTCGTCAATCGCAAGGTTGTCATTTACAGTACTAGCGCCAAAAATCTCCGTCATGGTAATCAACTCCTTCCAAAAGTCGCAGGTTCTAGGCCAAAACAACATCGGTCGATTTGACCACTTGAATGCCATACTGTTGTTTGAATGATTCAAACTTATCCTTGGCATACTGCTCAAATGTTGCCACCGGTGACGTACAATCTTCCAGGATAAATATCCGGGCGAGTACTTCAGGCCGATTAGAGTAATGCTCCAGAATTTGCTCAACAGACGCTGGCAAACAGTGACTGGCAGCTTCACCGGCAACGTAAATTTCGTCAAAATCCTCAATTGCATTTAGCACTGGGGTATTGACGAAACCATTGGGATCGTATTCGGCCTTGATGATACCATACATTTCACTGTAGATATCCTCGCCTTTTACGATCAAACGTGCCTGGGAAGCCCGAGCTGCTTCATGGAAATACACCATCCTGGCAAACTGGTTTTCAAGCGCTGCGCCGTTTGTACCCTTTAAACAGTGGTACGGCCAGATGCACAGTTGCTGCTTACCGCCAGCTTCCAGAGCTTTAACATACTCAACCGAGCGTTTCGGGTTACCATAGACCGGTTTCCAAACACCATTTTTGACATCATCATAAGATATGATGGTAAACGGTGTCGGATGGTCACCATGTTCATCAATCCACCAGCAAGGGTGGAAAATCTGAGCAAGATGGTGCGTGTCAAGACTACACATAATTTGTGTAATGTGACCCATATTATTGTAGATAAACCTTGTCAGTCGCTGCACATCTTCTTTAGCTCCGGGCACACCGAGGCTACCAATTCCTGGCATAAAATCGTTCTGCATATCAATGGTAAGCAATAATACCTTTTTGCCGTCATCCATGCTTGGTTTTAGATTCTCGGCGCTAGCTTTATATGCGATGTCCGATGGCTGCTCATCTTCGCCCCTCGTTGCAATTTTGCTAACATCAACAATCTCTTCATACTTAGTTCTCAGTTGACTCATTGTAAACACTTCCTTTCGTCTTGGTATCCAATTGTAAAAGTCCTCCATACTTAGTGTGTATATGACACTAAGTATGACTAACAGTAGTTTAGCATACCCTACTTAGTGTTGTCAAGACACTAAGTGCTAAACTACCATATTTAAATATTTTTCAGCTTTTTGAATAGTTATTTTATCAACACCTAGGAACTCTTCATATTCACCATCAGTTTGAGTAGCGATGTGTGATGGAGTTTTGAATATCAAATCGTCACGTTTACTTAGTTCGCCCGGCATGTGCCCGGTAACGCTTTCTAATAAATACGGCGTGGTACGCACAAAATGCGAAACATCTAAAATCACTCGCAAGAATTCTGGTTTTCTGTAAATTGGCCGACCGGTTTTAAAAATCTTGGCCATTCTAGAGCCATTGATTGCCAGGTAATCTGTTACAGCTTCGTATTGGCGACTATCTAATGTAAAGCTTGGCAAAAAATGACGCTTTTTATTCTTTAAATAATATGGCAGCAGCATGAGTGTGCTATAAATAATATTCGCGCCACCATGGTAAAGCTTTTGGCGTTTAGCTTTATCTTCAAACTGATTAGCAGCACCAGCCAACAAACCAAAACTTGTGTATAAAACACCGTAGCGGAAACGTTTATTGTTGGCTTTAATCTCTAGTGGGCGAAGTTTTTCAATGGCATAATCCCCAGCTATGAGTTTATTTATACCCAGTTGATCGGCCGGAAAAGTGCGCGCGATATCATTAAAATTACCAAAACCAAGCGCCGCAAAATGAATCTTTGAAAAGCTAGTTTGCAAAATGGCGTTGGCCGCAATCGAAGCCGTTCCATCGCCACCTGCGGCAATAACTAAATCACCTTCGTGCAATTTGCGGCTTAACAATATGGCGTTATTCTTTGGGCCAATTGGAGTAATTTGGTATTTTACCAATTGGCCATCGGCCAGGTTGGCTTGCTCTAGTGGATGAATAACTTTTTTGTAAACACTTTTAGCTTTGGAGCTGCGTTTGTTATGAACTAAAACTATGCGGCGAGTACTCATTTTGCTCTACTGTAGATATTCGTGTAATTTTTTAGTGTCTTTATGTTTGCGTAGTTTGCTTAGAGCCTTGGCTTCAATTTGACGGATACGTTCGCGGGTAACAGCGAATTCCTGGCCAACTTCTTCTAGGGTATGGCTTTTACCACCATCTAGACCAAACCGCATTTTGATAATCTTTTGCTCGCGATCGCTTAAGGATGATAAAATATCGCGAATTTGCTCTTTGAGCAGCTGGCTAGCGGCCGATTCTTCAGGTGTGATACGTTCTTCATCTTCAATAAAATCACCTAGCGCCGAATCGTCATCATCGCCTTCGTGGCCAACGGTGGCATCTAACGAACTAATATCTTGCTTAATTTTCATCACATATTCGACTTTTTCGGGCTCGATTTCTAAGGCTTTAGATAGTTCTTCGACCGTTGGCTCACGATTAAGTTCCTGTGTTAAACGGCGTTGGGTTCTGAGTAGTTTGTTGATTGTTTCGACCATATGCACCGGTATACGAATCGTCCGGGCTTGGTCGGCGATAGCTCGCGTAATAGCTTGGCGAATCCACCAAGTAGCGTAAGTGCTAAATTTAAAACCCTTATTAGGATCGAATTTTTCGACCGCCCTTAGCAGCCCGGTGTTACCTTCTTGAATCAAATCGAGAAAATCTAGGCCACGACCAGAATAACGTTTGGCAATACTAACCACTAAACGCATGTTGGCTTCGACCATTTTATCTTTAGCTTTTTTATTACCTTTTATTACCTTCTGGGCTAAATCATATTCTTCTTCGGCTGTTAGTAGCGGAATTTTGCCAATTTCACGCAAATACAAGCGGACGGAATCGTCCGAAGTATCATCGTGAGGACTTGGCGCCATGGCCACAACTTCTTCTTCGTCTTCTTCAATATCTTCATCTAGCGTCGATGGATCTTCAACGATATCTTCATCGTCGACTTCCACCGGTAATTCTAGCTTATCATCAATTGGTTTCTTATCTTTTACCACTAATGATCTCCTTGTTTAATTCATTAATTTGTTCTAGTAAATTTTCGATTTTTGCGGCTTGATTGTCAGCCTCAGCTTGAGCTAGTTGGGCGTCTAAGGCCTGTTTAGCTAATTTTAGTTTTTCGATTTTTAGACTTTGTATTAGCCGATCTAATTCTTTGCTGAGGTCGAGCTCTTCCCAACCTGCGTAGCGTACTTCGGCTCTTAAGTTTAATGTTCCAGCGTAAGTATAGAGTTTTGCATCATTTTTGTCAACATCGTCAACTACTAGTTTAGGTTTAGACATCATGAAATCATACATTTTTGCCCTAAGTTCGCCACTAAATAATTTAGGATCTAAAGTATTAGTTTGGCGCAAAGATGGTTTATATAATAACAACGCCAAGATACTATCTTGGTGGGCTGCTAGTTCATCAATATCGCAAGTTGTTTTGACGGTTTTTTTAACCTTTGGTGCAGCAACATTTAGTTGCACCGCGTCTGATTTACGTTTAAGGGTATCAACATTAGCCCCAAGTTTGTTGGCCACTATTTTGTAGTAATGCTCTTTTTCGATTTCATCAGATAAATTATTGATCAATTTAACAGCCATAGTGCTATAGTTACGTTTACCGGCGGCTGATTTTAAATCTAATTTTGTTTCGTATTGGCCTAGCAGCCAATCGATGGCTGGCTGATGTTTAGTAATAGCTTGTTGCCACAGTTTTACATCTTTTTGAACCAGTTCATCTGGATCTTTAGCAAATTCTGGCATTGAAATTATCGATAATTCTAGACCCAAACCTTGGGCAATTTCAATTGCCCGCTGGGCTGCCGCCATACCGGCAGCATCATTATCGAAACTTAGACGAATATTTTCAGAAAAACGGGCAATAGCTTTTAGGTGCTGCGGCGTTAAAGCTGTACCAGCCGTCGCAACTACCATATCTACGCCTACCTGGTGGCTAGACACAACATCTAAGTTACCTTCGACCACCACCGCATAATCATTTTTGCGGATTGATTCTTTGGCTTGGGATAGTCCAAATACATGGCGACTTTTATCGTAGATTAAAGTTTGCTTGGTATTTAAATATTTTGGTCCATCTTGGTCAGGATCAACCACCCGCCCAGTAAAACCAATCGTTTCGCCACTAACATTCATTAGGGGGATGATCATTCTGCTGCGGAACAAATCGTGCCCAAACCGGTTTGTGACACCCGCTGTATCCAGCTCTTGTTTGTTAAAACCCCGGCTCAGTAAAAAATCAGTCAAGGCCGAGCCAGTATTGGGTGAGTAGCCAATTTTAAAATTCGCGACTGTTTTACGATTTAAATTACGCTTATAAAACACGTAATCCATAGCATGTTTGTTTTTGGTGAGTATGGTTTGGTAATATCTTTCGGCCAATTTGTTAATTTCTAACATGCGGGCACGTTTTTTGGCTAAATCGGCGCTATCTTTTGATGAATACAGTGACAAATCGACACCAGCTTTTTTAGCCAGGTATTCGACACTTTCGTGAAAAGTCATACCTTCAACTTCCATCACAAAACTGAAAACATCGCCACCCTTGTTAGACGAGAAATCATGCCAAATGCGCTTTTCGGGGCTGACCATAAAAGATGGTGTTTTTTCACTAGTAAACGGGCTTAGGGCTTTAAAGTTACGTCCGGCTCGCTTTAATTCAACATATTCACCGACAATATCTTCGATAGCTAGACGATCTCGGATTTCTTCTTTTGCATCTTGCATATTGCAAGTATAACATTCAGCGTACTTTGGCGCACTTATAAGGCAATGTTGGTTGTAGGAATTATGGCATCGTTAGCAACTGTAGCATAACCAGTATTTGGTATTTTCGGCACAGCTGCCCATTTAGCGGATAGCGTTAGATTGTCTGTAACGGGCGAATCAAAATCGTATTCATCCATAAGATTACTATCAAACCAGCCGACAAAGATATAGCCACTACGTGTCGGATCGGCTGGCTGAGTAACTGATGCGCCATTACCTACCACCACTGGTGTAATAGTAGAACCGCCCTTGGTATTAAACCAGACAACTTGTTGCGGAACGCCTAAGACATAATTAATATCAAAATTATTATAGCCTTGCGTAAAAGGTTCTGTCCAATCAGTCGCTGCAATTTGTGCAGAATAAACCACATCATCAGCTGCATCGCGAGTAGAAGCCGTTGCGGCAGAATTATCGGCAAAGACCACGCCAGCATCAACACTCAACGTAGTGTAGTCTACAGTATAAACACCGCCACCGTCAGTGCTAGCCGTATTACCGCTAATAGTGCCATCAGTAATATTCAACTGAGAATAAATAGCATTATAGACACCGCCACCATTAACGGCACTATTGTTTAAAATATTCGTCCCGGCAATATTAATGGTATCAATTTCTCGACCCTGGTTAATTGTACCCCCAACAGCATAAATACCACCGCCGCTATTTGTGGCTGCATTACCATTGATAGTGCCCCCAGCTAGGGTAATTATTGGTGCATGAGCCGTGAAGCTTCCCCCAGCCGGGTTTAAACCAATACCACCGCCATTTAGAGCCGTATTATTCGCAATAACCCCATCATTCATGGTAAAAGTCTCGGTTGCCCCGACTCCTCCACCAGGTGATATCTCTACTGCCCCACCAACATTTGTGACTGTATTGTTGGCAATAATTCCACCATTCATGGTGAAGGTTTTAGTACCATCCTGACCATCAAGAACGCTTACACCACCGCCATTGTCAGAAGTGTTGTGAGTGATCGAGCCACCATTCATAGTAAATATCGCGTTAGCGCCATACATACCAATTGTACCTTCACCAGTGCCAATGTTATTAGTGATCGAGCCACCATTCATAGTAAAGTTACCACCAGTTAGACCGAAAAATACAGCCGACCCTACTATGCCGGTATTATTTGTAATTGATCCACCATACATCGTGAAAACTGAACCCGTACCTTGACCAACGAATACGCCACCACCATCACCAGCCACACCAGTACCAGTGGCGTGATTATTCGAAATCGTACCGCTCCACATGTCAAAAGTAGCATTATTGACTAACGCTACTCCAGCGCCAATACCATAACCACCAGTTGAAGCGGTACTGTTGTAACTATTACCTGTAATGTTCGCGCCACTTAGCATATCAAGATGACCACCAGCCGGAATAAAGATACCGCGACCCAGAACATTAGTATCGTGGGTGATTGTAATATTACCAAGCAATAGGTGGCCGGCAACATATACTTCGCCTGTCGTATCAAAAGTTGCCATGCCGGACAAAGTTCCGCCACCAGTCAAAGCAATATTTGTGCCCGTAGGAATATTCAATCGAGCCGTAAGCTCAACTGTGCCACTAACTGCAATTACATACTGATTGCCATTAGTTGGAGCATTGTTAATTGCTGCAACTAAATCGATTTCATTATTAACAGTGGCATTTACAGCACCAATAGCCGGCGGCATCGGAGCGGCGTCAATATCTTGCCTAGCCGATAAACAGCCAAATACCAACATTAATACTGCCAAAACTGCTGCAAGAATTCTAAACTTGTTACACTTATATGACAATTGCATAACACCTCACTCTATTTTAACCAATAATTTATTATATCATAAGGGCTATCGTTAAATGTGCTAAAATGGAAACAAATGGACAATCAACCATTAGGCAACGAATATCTACAGCAGATTCAAGCTAGTGTGACACCCAAGAAAAGTTTATTAGACAATAAGCTAGTTTTAATGATCGGCGGGCTGCTACTAGTTTTGGTGCTAGTGTTGGTTATATCGCTAATTCTATCTTCTGGTTCTACCAGTACCTCGCAGCGCTCCAAAACCCTATACTTACAACTAACTAATTTGCAGACTAGTTCCACAAAGTATCAAGATGATTTAAAAGATAGCAATTTACGGGCTATCAATAGCAGCTTTAGCACTCAACTGACAAATTCTATCCGTGATTTAACAGCGGCGCTTAAAGAACAAAAAATCGACGTAGCCAAGCTTGATAAAAAAGCCAAGTTTTACGTTGATCAAACTAAACATAGTGATGATTTAAACGCTCAACTTACCAATGCTAAACTTAACGTTATTTTAGATCGTACTTATAGCACCAGTATGAGTTACGAACTAGAGTTAATTTTAAATAATATCGCTCAAATTACTGCCCATTCTAGGTCTACAAGTTTTAGGCAAACTTTAGACAACATCGCTAGCAACCTACGGTTAATACAGCAAAGTTTTGATGATTTTGCTAAAACCAGTTAAGCGGCGGCAGTCACCAGATTATAGCTATGCGTTAGTAGATCTTTGATTTGCTGTTCACTAAGTTGGCCGCTGCAAATGATCTCATTCCAAGTTCGACCGTCCATATTGTGGCTAGGTAGGACTGTTTCATACTTAGCCCGTAGTACTTTAGCTAACCTTTGGTCACATTTGGCTTCAATTCTAAGTGGGCTGCTACCACCGTAAATAATGGCACAAATTTTTTTATTTGCTTTGGTACGAAATAGTATTAAATGCTCGCGGGTATCGTGATCTTCCACGACGTCGCCCAAACTATGAATCAATTTTGTGACTTGTGATTGATCCATGTTATCTTTTAGCTTGAACTTTAAAGATTCGGATCACAATATAAACTACGAACGCGATAACCAAAAAATTAATTAAATCATTGATAAATTGCCCATAGCTAATAGTCGCCGTATTGCCACTGTCCGTGGTAATAACCCAAACCATACTTTTAAGCCCATTGGCCGCCCCCAGCAACAACGCGATTGGTGGCATCACAATATTATTGATTAGTGAGTTGATAAACGCACTACCGGCGACACCGATTACCATGCCCATGGCCACGCCCAGTACACTTTGATCACGCAAAAACTTTATAAAACTACTAGGACCTGGCTCGGCTTTTTTAATAATCCGCACGGTTTTAATTTCTTTTTCCATACAACTCCTTTTTACATTTTTTCTGGTGTGGGAATGCCTAAAATAGTCAGTCCACGTTCTAATACAATTGAATAGGCATAAACCAAACGAGCTCTTAATGCTTCACGCGGGTCAGCCTGTACTTTCGATTTTTCATAAAAACGATTGAAACTTTGGGCTAGTTCGTACAAATAATTACAAATTAAATGCGGCGTTAAATCTTGCGTGGCGGCTTGTACGACATCTGGAAATTCAAGAATCTTGGTTAGGATAGCGCGTTCACTTTCGTCTAAATCTTGATTTGTGAGCAATTCGCCAGCATGATCATTTGGCAACTTACGTAAAATCGATTTGGCACGCGCCAGCGAATATTGCAAATATGGCCCGCTATTACCCTGAGCATTAACCGAAGTTTCTGGTTCAAAAATCACATCTGGGCCTAATCGATTTTTTAATAGCGCATAACGCACCGCGCCCAATACCGTATCTTGATCAGTCTTACCTTGAGACTCTTTTTGAAAAGCCTCAACCGTGTCTAATACGTCTTCGGCTTTTAGAAAATTGCCTAGACGGCTAGCCATTTTGACCGCACCAGCTAGCTTTAGCATACCATGTGTGATGTGTTGAGTGCGCTGCGCTGGTTGGGGCGCAAATTGTTCAATACTTTTTACTACAACCTTCATGTAATCGATAATGTCATTACCAGTGATAATTAATGATTTATCAAAATGATAATCTTGCCATTTTAGTTGAATTAAACCGACATCTTTGGCTTCGTAAGTTGGCAGACCATTGCTATTAATAAATACGCGGGTGTGCAAACCATATGGTTCGCCGTTAAATACAATCGCGCCATCGCTTTTTTCGTAGACACCTTGTTTTGTCTGTTCCAACACAGTTTCTAGTCCGAGTGGTGCTGTGGTACTTTCAGGATAATATTTTTCAAATTTGACACCAATTCGTTCATAAAAATCATCAAAATAATCATAGCTCCAGCTACGACAATCCCAGTAAATTTTAGCAAAATCACTAGTTTTGTCATCAGTTTCGTAAATAGCATAAATTCGTTTGTTAATCTCTACAATTTCAGGTCTGGTGGTTTCGTTTTCATAAGCTTTATTACCCTCCACGTATGAATCAGCCACCCATTGCATACGGTCACGAATTGATAAATCCGTTGGTAACTTGGCCGGTTTTTCACCACCTAGCCTATTAATGATCCCCCACATACACTTAGCGACGTGCAGCCCAACATCACCACCAAAATTAACCCGATGCACTTGTCCACCAGCGAATTCAACCAAATTTGACACAGCATCACCTACGATCGAGGTATATAAATGTCCAACATGCAGCACCTTAAAAGCATTCGGATCCGAAAACTCTGTTACCACTACTTTGTTAGCATATGCTTGCGACAAACCATAACTATCGCTATGGGTCAAAATATAGTTTAGGTCATTAAGTAAATTAGTGTCCGATAGTCTAAAATTAATAAACCCTGCCCCGGCTACTTCTACAGCGCTAAAGGACTTGTTCTTTTTTAATTCAACTACTAATTTAGCTGCTATATCACGCGGATTCTGCTTTAGTTGTTTAGCTAGCTGCATAGCTACATTGGTTGCATAGTCGCCAAACTTCGGTTCTGGACGAGTCAAACTAACTTCAACATCAATATTAAACAATCCCTTTACAGCAACTTCAATAGTATTGGATATATTCTCCATATTAATTAGTATACTACGAAGTTGTTATCTTGTCAGTTGATCTGCCTATTGACAAAACTGCATCGCTGTGCTACCATGAAGATATGGAAAAATTACAAACAGCTAAAACAAAAGAAAATAGTACCCCCCCCCTAGCGACGGAATTTATGATAACCCAGAGAAATATATTGCTTATGCCTTCGCACATGCCAGTGCAGAATTAGCTAAAGTCCCAAGTAGCCAAACTATTGTTACCACAGAGGATTTGGCTCAAGAGGCTCTAATGAAATATCTAGAAAATGAACGGAATCATGACCCAGAAAAAGGCAGCCTTAATACCTACAATTTGGCTTCCCACATACCAGAAAGTTTAGCTATACGTAAACGAGAACTGCTACATGAAATTCATCTTCCAGAGAAACCTCGCACCATAATCACTAAAACCAGGCAAATTAATAATACTAGGGCGAATAAACATTTGCCGCCATTGACCAACCAAGAAATTGCTCAAAAGTTTGGCATAAGAAATAGTCTCGCCATAGACGGTAGAGACAGACAAGGATCAATGACAGTTGGAGATATAAATCAAGCAGAAGCATTGACTAATTATATGCAATCCATTGACGGTGCTGCTCAATATTCTGATGACACTGTTGGCATAAACGAAGTACCTGTATCACAAAAAGGCGAAAGTGCAGAAAGGCCTTTAATAGAAAAATCATTGACCAACGAAGCAGCGAGCCATATGGCAGATCCAGAACGCGAGATCTTTAAACATGAACGAGCAGAACTAGTGGAAAAAGCCCTAGATGAGCTAAGCGTGAGAGAAAAAAAGGTGATAGAACTACGTTTTGGCTTATTAGATGGCCACGCTCGCACCCAAGAAGAAGTCGCTAAAGAATTTGGAGTTTCCACAAATCGTATAGGTAGCGTCGAATGCCACGCGATCAATAAATTACGACAACCTGAGACTCTTAGACTTCTCAGAGATTATGCCGATCTAGAAGAATAGCCTCGTAGATATAGTCAGCTCAAACTTCAAAATACAATTCCGTAAAAAATTGGCAATCGTTTTTGCCGGCTAGTTTAACAATATCAGCCACACCCATAATGGCATTGTCAGCATCAAGCCCCAGCCTAAATACTGGGGCTTTACTTATATTCTGCTACAAGACCCGGCCTTGTAGCAGAAGTTCTTAATTTAAATTTGTTGGGTATTTTTGGTATAATCCACCTATGCCAAAATTAGCGGTGATAAATTATAGCACTAAATATAATCGCAGTTTATTCAAATGTTTAAAGCGATCAAAGATAGACTTCGACCTTATTGACCACGACGATGCCCAACTAATGCAATATGTTAGCGCGCCTAATATTACCCATATCGTGCTATCCGGTGGACCAGACCATGTTTATGAACCAAACGCACCATTAATTAACCCAGCAATTTTTAAACTAAATAAACCAATCCTGGGTATTTGTTACGGCATGCAAGTTATGGCCATAACAAATGGCGGACATGTCAGCCATTTGCCAAAACGCGAAAATCATATGTATAAAACCTTTTTGCAACCAAACCCACTGTTTAAAGGTCTGCCAAATACTATTAATACCCCAATGATCCATCTGGATTATATTACCAAACTGCCGCCTGGGTTTGTTTCGTGCGCGACAACATCTACCCTAGACAATGCCGCTATGTGCCATCAAACAAAACCTTTTTACGCTGTGCAATTCCACCCTGAAGGTACAGAGCCTAGTAATATATTTGGTGATCAAATTATCCAAAACTTCTTAGATACAAAATAATTTTGGCGGTGAGATGGGGATTTGAACCCCAGATGCAACTTGCGCCGCATACACGCTTTCCAAGCGTGCGCCTTCAACCGCTCGGCCACCTCACCTTCCATTAATCAGTCTAACATAAACCATTAAGCCGCTTAAGATTGCATGTATGCAAACAGTTGGGGTTTAATAGGTTTTATGCCAAATCCAGAGCAATTAGACCCTTTTAGGCGGCGAGCTTTAAAAGCCACTAGTAAAGTCAAGAGTGAAATCAGCCCCAATGCCGATAAGGCTTTAGATCAGTTAATGGAAACTTATTTCAATAACGAGTACCCATTCGACACATCTATAACTACCGTAGGTATCAAGCCCAACTGTATGAAAGAAGGTGGCGAGCTGTATCACAGCAAAGAACATGCTATGTTCTTTTTTAATGCCTTGGCTTACCAACAAGTTACCAAGTCTATCCCGGCCATGCATGGTTTGACACGGCTGTTTAACCAACACCCCGAACTATTCGATTGCCAGACACTAATAGACTGCGACGAACAAGAATTGGCGACCACTCTAAAAACAGTAGTGGGCAGCGGCCGTCAAAATGTCGTGGCTAAATGTTGGCAATATAACGCAGCTAAGTTACAACGCGATCATGACGGTGATCCGCGGGGTTTGCTTGACGGCTGCAAAACTTACAAAGATTGCTTAGCGGTATTGCGCAACGATCACAAAGGCGGCGGTTTTATGGGTATCCAGCCAAAAATGGCGGCATTATATATTTATTTATTGCAGACTGAAGGATTCTTGCCTCGATACGGCGAAGAAGGCTTCATTAATATTCCAGCACCAGGTGATATCCATAATTTTCGTGATGCTATTAGTTTAGGCTTAATAAATATTCTTGTGCCTAACGGTTATGATGGATTCCACCGTAAACCTGATGGCCAGAGTTTATTCGAACAACAACTTCGAAAAATAACCTATAATTATGCTGAAAAGCGCAAGCTTGACCCGATTAATGTCATCGATGCCATGTGGTTACTGTCTTCCAATGCTTGTAATAAAACCCCAGGTAATCGCACTGAAATAATAGAGACACCAGCGGGTAAAGAATTTGAGTTTCATAAACCGCAATTAGATTCGTTCAAGGATTCCGAGGCTTGGTTCAGCTCTTGCGGCCGATGTGCTCTCAATGCTTTCTGCCACTACTATGTTCCCTCCCAGCCGCATACTAAAGCCGGTATCCTAGTCATGCTCCCCAAAACCGAAACCAGGGAGAGCTTTTCTGTCCAACAAACTCATATTTCCGACATTTTAGACTTCTAATCTTGCTTGTGTTTATCAAAATGTGATATTATCTTATCAGTTATTGTAATTAATTACTAAAAGGGCGGGCAATGGATACACAACAAGCTGATACTAATCAGGTAGACGAGCAAGAACTGGCCAAGGCGCTAGCCGATGTTGAGGCTACCAACAACGCGATCATAACTGATAACAAAAAGAAAAAGGTTGATATTAAAGACGAAGCCGAAGAACCAGCGACTATTGGCCAGCCAGCTCAACCTGCCGACACTACTGCAGCTACCCCATCGGCATCTATTTATGCTAATGCCACACCCAGCCCCGGGGTTATCGACGCCGTTAACGGTTTAATGAACGCTACTTCTACCACTGGTGATGCAGAATTAGAATCAGTCAAAACTAACGCCCTACAAGATCTAAAACCACTAATAGATAAGCTCGACATTTCGCCCGAAGAAAAGTTCGATATTTACCTATTAATCTTCAAAACTGCCGATGACCCTAGCGTAGTTGAACCTGCTTACAACGTCGCCAAGCAAATCACCGACGAAGCCAAAAAGGCCAATGCCCTACTTGAAATCATCAAAGAAGTCGATGCTATCGACAAGCCCGAACAAGCCGCTGCCTAAACTTTATAAAGTTTGCTAATAAAAACTGCTCAGTTAACTGAGCAGTTTTTGGTTCGAAAGCTGATTTAGATTGATCGTGTGCCTGGTTCACCAGGTGCGCCTGGCAGATCACGTAAACCTAATTTTTGACGCCATAGTGTTTTGGCTGGTCCCACAAAGTCCGGCATTAGGCCACCAGTTACTATCTCCGTCTTAATACGCAGTTCGTCAAATAGATCTGAACCGAGATCTGGGTCAATTTCTGAACAGTAGCGATACGCTATGCGATGGATTCTGTCGACAATTTTAAGCGCAAACTCATTCCGCTGATCGATATTACTCAAGTCACCCAAACATTCTAATAATGCATCCAGGTACAATCTACCAGACACAAAATGATTGTCATTATCCAGCGTTAATTTCAAAATCACACTATAAATGCCGTCCTCCAGCGGTAAATGCCACTTAATACCATCAAACCTATACTCGACATTTATGCTGACAAGTAAATCGGGGCTTTCGCCATACACCACATCGCAATCAACCTCAGTTTCTATCTGCGGTTCAGGTTCGATATTTTTATTACGAGCCATTTAATCACCTTCCTCACAAAGATCAAGGGGCTTGAAATTAGCCCCACCAACTGCTAGCTTAACATAAAACAAAAGAGACCGCAACTGGTCTCTTTTGTTTCAACGCTGGGGTGTAATTTACATCATCCCCATGCCACCCATACCGCCACCTGGTGGCATCGGAGGTTCTGGTTCTGGCACATCTACCACCAATGCACCCATGGTAATGGCCGTGGCCGCAATCGACACAGCATTTTGTACCGCTTCTTTAGTAACTTTAGCTGGGTCTACCACACCAGCTTTTTTCATGTCAACAATCCCATCGCCTGGTTTCATAACATTCACACCACGCCCCGGTTTGGCCGTTTCTACCTGAGCCAACAACGCCGCGCTGTTTAACCCCGCATTTTCGGTGATGTGTGTAAACGGCGCCATTAAAGCATTCTTCAAAATCTTTCGCCCAGCCGTAGTTAAATCAGCCCCTTCAACCTTAAGACTGACGCTCAAATTGACTAACGCCACGCCACCACCTGGCACAATACCTTCACTTAGCGCTGCTTTAGTCGCCGCCACCGCATCATCAACCCTAAATTTCTTTTCGTCGATTTCGGTTTCGGTCGCACCACCAACTTTTATCACAGCTACTTTACCAAGTAGTGCCGCCACTCGCTTATCAAACTGCTCACGTTCGTAATCACTAGTGGCGTTACCCGCCTGAGCCTTTATAGCTTCAATCCGTAATTTAACATCGTGTGCCTTCCCCGAACCTTCTACAATCGTCGTTTCATTCGCCGTCGCAATTACTTTTCGGGCGCTGCCCAAAACTTCCAGGTCGATTTCCTCAAAATTCATACCCAGATCGCTACTGACCACCGTAGCACCAGTTAAAATAGCAATATCTTCTAAGGTTTCTTTGCGGCGATCACCAAAACTTGGTGCCTTAATAGCCAAAGTGTTAAATACACCCTTTAAGCGATTCAACACAAGCACACTTAGCGCCTCGCCCTCAACTTCTTCCGAAATCAATACTAGATCTTTCTTTCCAGCCGCTACCATCTTTTCCAAAAATGGCACAAATTCAGCAGCATTACTGATCTTTTTATCGGTGATCAAAATATCTGGTTTGTCGTAAACAGCTTCCTGACGATTGGCGTCAGTAATAAAGAACGGGCTACTATAACCTCGGTCAAAACTAAAACCTTCGACCACCTCATTTTCTAGCTGCAAACCTTGGCCAGCTTCTACCGTCACCACACCATCCTGACCGATCTTACTAATAACGTCAGCA
This sequence comes from Candidatus Saccharimonadota bacterium, assembly GCA_009778675.1. GTDB lineage: Bacteria > Patescibacteriota > Saccharimonadia > Saccharimonadales > Saccharimonadaceae > WRFU01. Next base: position 46,643 of record WRFU01000001.1, on the reverse strand, counting down.
ATTAGTTTACCGATTTCTTCACTACCAGCGCTAATCGTAGCGACTTCGGCGACGCGACTAGGGTTACCAGCAATATTTTCAGCCAATTTATCTAGCCCCTTTACCACCTCTGCGCCAGCTTCTTCGATACCCTTACGCAATTCTTGCGGATTATGACCCGCGGCAATTAATTTATTAGCCTCGGCCAAAATATGATAAGTCAGCACCGTCACCGTAGTAGTGCCATCCCCCGCGACTTTATTAAGTTTAGTGGCCGCCTGTTTGATCAAATCCGCACCAACCTTATAACCAAGTGTGGCATCATCTTTTTCGTCTAAGTCGATACCTTCGGCCACCGTCACACCATCATGGGTGATCGTTGGGCCACCGTACTGCTTAGCGATCACTACATTATGACCTTTTGGCCCAAATGTTACCTTGACCGCGTCATACAAAGCCTTCGCCCCGCCCAACACCTTTTCGCGGGCTTCTTCATCGTAAAAAACTTTCTTTGCCATTTTTTCCTCCTATAACGTCGCCAAGACGCCCTCTTCTTTAATAATCAAGTATTCTTCGCCACCGATGGTGACACTTGTGCCACTGTAATCATAAAGAATTTTATCACCCTTTTTGACGGATTTTACATCGGGCCCGACAGCCTCCACCACAGCAAAACTAGGTTTCTCCTTTGCCTCGCCTAGATACAAACCCGAATCGGTCATATTTTTCGCTTCTTGTTTTTTGGCCACAATTCGATCGGCCAACGGTTTTATAGTCATAATTCCTCCCTATGATTAACCCTTTGTGAACTGTTTTGGCTGTTCTTTTGACAATTTGCTTTTTCTGGGGCTCTCGCAAAGGGTAACGACCCTTGTGAGGAGCACACCTTAGAGTGTACCCATAAAAAGTAAATTGCAAAAGAACGCCACAATGTCATTTATAATTTTAGCGAAAAAAATTAGCACTTGCAATACCCGAGTGCTAATTTTAACTATTCTTGATCCCCAAAACTTCTGCTGCAAGGCTCGGCCTTGTAGCAAGATATAACCATAAGAAAAGTGCCCAAGCAAGGCTCGGGCACAAGGGTTACGGGGTGTTAAAGTAACTAGATGCCAAAAAGGCAAATTGAAACTCGCACACCCCGATAGTCTTAACATAATCACCAAAGTAACAAAAGTTACAAAATTCATAGATAAAATGGGAAGAACCAAGTAATGAGCCTAGTTCGCACATCAATCAATATACTCAGTCGCGAAAAGGAGGTAAACCGCTAAGTAAAATAGCTAGTAAATAGTAATTTTCAAAACCAATCTTTCAATTGATTAAGAATTTTACTAAACACCTTCACCTCAAGTTGATCGTGCGATAAACATAGAATTAAGAAAACTTAAAAATATATTCACCGCATGATCAACTCGAAAGTAAAAGCTACCGGCTCGATCCTAAACCAATAAGGCAATAAACATACCAATCAAGAAAACTTAACTAATACATTTACCACGATTACAAAGCTTAAAATTTAGGCCGAATCTATCGTTCCAGCTGGTCGTGTAGCGAACGTAAATTAAAGTTAAAAACCAAAAAGCACATGCGCTACACGACCAACTCGAAGTTTAGAAAGATCCATCGTTCAAGTCGGTCATGCGATAAACACAACAAATCAAGAAAACTTGAAAATCATATTTACCGCATGACCAACTCGAAGTCTAGATTGAAGTCTATTGTTCAAGCCGATCATGCGAAGAGCATGAGTCAAACCAAAAGGTAAAAAACATACTCGCCGCATGATCAGCTCAAAGTTTAGACAAACTAGCTAAAGCTATGAATCAGATGATGATTAATTGTTAAGGTGGAAAGCTCGGATGATAAAAAGGCAACAGTTTTTTACGCTGCACCTTTCCAATCAACCTTACTCTCCGGCTGCAAGACCATTGCTGTTCTTGCATGTTTCTATACTAGCACAAGCGTTTTAAAAAGTCAACACTTTTAGCCAATTTCGTGCTAAGAAAATTTCGCTACCCCTGTTAAGCCTGTGGATAACTTAAGGCATAATAATGGCCTTCTACTAACTAAGTTGCTTGCTCATTGACTTTATGGGCTATGTATGCTACCATGATAGTATATTTAATTAAAAACAAATATGAGCATTGAAGAAAGAGTCCACGACACACATAATGGTGAAACTGTCATACCAGTAGATGGCATAGTACCTTTTGAGTTTGAATATTCTAATGAAACAGATAACGCACAAGATAAAAAACTAGGCACAGCTTTACTAGAGCTACATTGGGGTGATGCCATTGGATATCTAGCTAAAACTGATGACGGCTATGATTTAATTGACCCAACTGATGGCAGGCATGTACCAGTAGAAGGCGTCACCAGCATCGGCCGAAAAACTGGTAATGATTACCAAATATCTGAACAAGACAATACAGCTTCGCGCGAACATGGCTATGTGCTGGCTAATGAAAACATTATACGTGTTGGGGACGGATCTACCAACGGTACCAGAACCATACACTACCGTGATACTGACCGTTAAGATTTTTCCGCTAAAATCTCTTTGATGACTGCCACGTCGTTCCACGGCTGTTTTTTGCCGTTGATTATGCGGAAAACTTCGTGACCCATACCTGTAATCAAGATGGTGTCACCCTTGCGAGCATCAGCCAACGCCGTTTCGATAGCTTTGTAGCGGTCGGCGATTTCGGTAGTTTTTAGTTCGCCGCCACCACGAATCACACCTAACATGACTGCTTTGCGGATTTCGTCAGCCGGTTCATGATAGTTCTCTTCATCGGTCACATAGATTTTATCGGCGTTTTTAGCTGCAATTTCACCCATTATGGGGCGCTTGGCTTTGTCGCGGTCACCGGTGGCACCGAACACCAACATTACCCGACCCGGTGTGATTTGTTTGGTGCTGCGCAGTAACTTTTCTAGCGCATCTGGGGTATGGGCATAATCTACTATCACATCGTAACTTAAACCCTGCACGGCACGTTCAAATCGGCCAGGTAGTTCTTCTAAATTAGCAATCCCCTCTTGCATATTGGCGGTTGTGATATTTAGTAAGCTAGTGGCAGCTACCGCGGCAGCCATGTTATACACGTTAAACTCACCCGGTAAATTAGTGGCAACTTCTAGGCGATCTTTATTAATGGTTAGATGGGCTTCGGTGCCTTTTTTGTATAGTTTAAAATCACTAATTTTGACACTAGAATCTTTATCTTTGCCGTAAGTTATTTTAAGCTCGCCGGCATTAAACTTATCAAAATAGTCAAACCAATCGTCGTCGCGGTTTAACACAATATATTGCGGCTCACCACTAAACAGCAGGCCTTTGACGGCCGCATAATGATCCATATCTTTAAAATAATCCAGATGATCTTGGGTCAGGTTGGTCATTATAGCCATCATAATCGGCACATTATCTAGCTTGTGCTGATCTAAGGCATGGGCGGTGACCTCTAGCACCACGTAATCGGCTTTTACTCGCTTGGCAGCCGCGAAGAACTTTTCTATCACACTGACCGGTGGTATGGTAGCGTTGTAATCATTGCGTTTCCGTTTACCATCAATTTCTATGACAGCGGTCGTGAACATCGCGGTTTTATAACCCGCCTCTTTTAAAATCTCGTTAATGTAATTAGCGGTGGTAGTTTTACCATTGGTACCGGTAATGGCGATCACTTTTAGGCCTTTGGCCGGCCGGCCATAATAGCGATCCAGCATACTTAGCCGGGCTTTGCGGTAATTAACTTCCAACTTTTGCGTCACCTCTTGTGGCAAAGCTTTGCGCACTACTTTTACAAGTATCTTTTTCATACCTTAATTCTAACACACTGTGATATGATAAGATTAAGTAGATATGAAACCACAGCAGCCATTGCAGCCACAACAACCACCAAGCCCTCAACCACAGCCTGCCTACCCAGACCAACAACCATATTTTGCACCAACATCAATACCTAATCATCCCCCTTATCCTCAGCAGCTAGCACCAATGCCACCACCTGCAGTTCCGCGGCCAAAAACTAATACCGCCCTAAAAGTCACCTTAATAACTTTGTCGTCGGTTCTGGTACTTGCGGTAGTCTGTATTGTCGCATTTTCATTGCTCAGTAAGGTTACTACACCAGATCAACCTAGCCAACCCGCCGCAAATAATAATACTGGGGCTAACGAAACCACAACTGACGGCACCCTGTTCGAAGACCCCAACAAATATTCCGCCAAGAGTTATGCACCGGGGCAAGCTCAGGGCTTAACGATTTGGCAAAGTCAAGAGTCGGCAGCCTCAAGCGATAATATCAGTGTTTCGATGCCAGGTAGTTGGCAACAAGATAGTGCTTTTATACAAGATAACTGGGGTGATGACGGCCTAGGCCTAAAGTATAAAACAAATGATACTTGGCTCGCCATTTGGCGAGGTTCCACAATGCAGTTTGATAATAATTTTCATCTTACCGGCAGCATTTCCTTTGATGATATGAAAAATAATTTTACTGATGAGCTTCAATCAAAGGGTGCCTACCATGATTACGCAACCACCCAACTTAACGGTCAAACCTGGGGTATTGTTGTTGGAAAAGCTGGTGATTACACCATTGGTGTTAATAATAAGCCCATGAAAAATACTCGCCTACTAATTTATTTTGCAACGCTTAGCAATAGCTACTCCTATATTGAAGCCAGGCTTTATACTGATATGACTAGCAGTAAAAATGACGAAAAGGCTATTTTGCAGAGTATACAATACATGTTCAGCACTATAAAGTACAACACTACCAGTTCTTAATCGGTAGACTTATAAGATCGTCTTATAAGTACCAAGGAATTAAAAGGAAAGCCTCACCGAAGTGGGGCTGTTACATAGTTGTCCAGTTTTAGACTTATGTGCTTTCGGGGAGGACGCAAGTGCAATGATACTGGAACTATGCCACCTCGACGAACTGGCTACGATGGATGTTCGGAGGTATTGCGCACGATTGGCGGCTGTTCTGATGATAGAACAAAATATTGCTCAATGATTTATACCCATCGATATATAAATCTGCAAAGTTGTGACTTTGCTGGATATACCCAGCCTTAGCTAGCGTTGTCCCTAGGGCGCACCTTGGGGAACCTCTAACATCGGGGAAAATAGACCCAAACACTCAAAGTCAGCTTGTCAAGGATATCATACTAACTGCTGGCTGTCAACGCTCCGTGCATATTTTACGTAGAAAGGCGTGTTATAATAGGGGTGATGAGAATTTTGGGCATAGAAACCAGTTGCGATGAAACCGCGGCGGCCGTGGTGCAAGACGGCACACATATTTTAAGCAACGTGGTCAATTCACAAATCGATATTCATAAAGTTTACGGTGGCGTGGTGCCAGAGGTAGCCGCTCGTAGCCATATTGAAGTAATTAATGCCGTGATTGATGAAGCGGTTCAGAGCGCAGCTGCTCGGTTGGATTTTGGGCAGTCGGCTTTACCTGCCAAGTTCTTGGCGGCTAGCCCCAAGAAGTTGCAGGCTAAAACGCTCGGCTTGGAGGGCGAAAATTCGACTGAGCAGCTGCGCTCTGACCCCTGGGATCAAATCGACGCTATTGCTGTAACATACGCGCCGGGGTTAATTGGTTCGTTGCTAGTTGGTACACTAGCTGCTCGTACGCTGGCAATTCTAAAAAACAAACCACTTTACCCCATTCACCATATTGAAAGCCACATTTATGCTAATTTTCTAAAGACGAAGCCAGATAATCAGCCGGATTTTGGGCAGTCGGCTTTGTCGCGTAGCGACAAAACGCTCGGCTTGGAGGGCGAAAATCAGGCTGATCATCTGGCTTCGTCTTTGCCAACCTTCCCCATTCTAGCCCTCGTGGTAAGCGGTGGGCACACCCAATTAATTATGCTTAAAAACCACGGCGATTTTGAAATTATTGGCAGCACGCGTGATGACGCTGTGGGCGAAGTGTTCGATAAAGTTGCCAAAATTATTGGCCTACCCTACCCTGGTGGACCCGAAATCAGTAAAGCGGCACTAAAAGGCGACCGTAACAAATATAAATTACCAAAATCCAAGCTAGATTCACCGTATGATTTCAGCTTTTCTGGTCTAAAAACCGCTACTTTGCGAGCCGTGCAGAAAGCGGTCGGTAAACCAATTAGTTTCCCCAGCCACCAGCTAGCCGAGCTATTAACAGATCCGCAACGCTATGATTTTGCGGCTAGTTTCGAAAAAACCGCCGTTGACACTTTGGTAGACAAAACCCTACTAGCTTATGATCATTTTAAGCCTAAAACAGTGGTAATTGCTGGTGGTGTGTCGGCCAACCAATACCTGCGCCAACAATTAAAACAGCGCTTGCCAATTAACATCGACTATGCGCCCATAGATCTGTGCACCGACAATGCCGCCATGGTCGCAGCTGCCGGCTTCTGGCACACCAAAAAAGACGAACCTACCGATCCATATGACCTTGATGTTAATCCGTCGTTACGATTGGTCTAGCCAGATTTTGGGCAATTTTACTAGTAACCGTTTTAATCAAAGCTTTATCTTTAACGCGAGCCAATTGAACACTTTTACCACTAATAGTTTCTGATACCACCTGCAATTCCAGTGGTTTTGTGATTGTTGCCAGCAATACATAGCTATCAGCCCGTCCAATAACTAAGTACTCCTTGTTGTCGTCTAGCGTGATTTTTTCACCCGGTTGTAGTTGCATTTTATTTCCCATCCATAACATTGCCAATTGATTCGTAGTTACTCTGATTATACCCCACCCAACCAGTTGGCTTATTATGTTCTAAACTTTCACCCTGGTTATAGTGTATTTCGGTTTTATCAACTTTTTGTCCTGTTTCATTTTCGATAGCAGTTTTAGCTTGTTCAATATCCTCTCCGGGTTGATGAGTGGTGCCAATAATTTTACCTTCGCTATTTAAAAATGCCGCCCGATCAACCGTATATTCACCAGGCTGACGGTACTTATTACCAATCTCACCGCTGACATCACTGCGGTCACTGGCAATCGTATACTCAGTCCCCTCTTTAAGCTGATTGATATCACCTATCCTTGGGCCAGTAAGCCTATCGTTAACAGTCTCTGCCGTTGGGGTCTCAACCGTATAAGTGATGGCCGGAGTCGGCTCTGGCGTCTGGTGATACCCTGGAGCTTGAGCAATGGCCGGTACGCTAATTAGTAAAGCAGTGGCCACCGTAGCACCAATAACGGCTGCTGCTTTTTTAAACTTATCTAGTTTTTCGCGTTTAGTGATTTTTTTAGCAGATTCTAAAGTTTCGCCTCCATCTTGTGGTGTCGGTGCGACCTCTCCGCTGTTGCCGTCGTCTACTAACAGCTTTTCAAGTGCTGCTGTTATTTCATCCCGGCTAAGCCACTCACCATTTTCAAGTTCAATCTGCTCGTTACCAAGCATCTGCGCGCCACCACCTATGCGTTCCTGGCCCAAAAAAGCGTCAACAGTACGAGCGTCTTGGTTCGATATGGCCGCTAAGTTATCTAGCTCTAGCCTTGATCCTTGCTGCGCTTCTTGCATTGCTTGGTATATTTGTGCGCCGTTAACGGTTTCCTCGTCTAGCTGCCCTAGGGCATCAGTTGCCTGTTCAGTGTTGACATAGCTATCTGCTACCGTATCAGACTTTTCACTTTTTATAAAAATACCGCCCGTTGGCTTATCAACCTCAGCACTCTTTAAACTTAAAACATGGCCATCGTCGACCTCGGGCATTCCTTCCGTCGTGATAGTTGGTAAAGTATCAAGCGTTCGGTTAATTTCAACCAGTTTGGCACCAAGAATCTGAGTTTGCTGTTCAGTTAACTGTTCTGGCTGGTGTGCTGCGAGTACTTCGTCGCTATTTGGTAATTTTTCAGACATTTTTGTTTGTTATTTAAGTTATGCTTTCATTGTAGCACAAGCACTCAAAAATGTCAATAGCACGTTATCAACCCCGAAGTTGATGACTAGTATAGCTGGCTATGCGTACCGATAAAGGCAAAGACTACCACTGTACCATCTTCTCGATATTGTAAAATTGCCCTAAAATCACCAGTAATATCAATACTGTAGCAACCCTGGTATTTACCTTTTAGCGGGTATAGCCGTAATCTTCTATCGGTAGAGTCTGTCAAAAATATCTTTAGCCTGTCGCTAAATTTTTGCTGGATCTTAAGTGGTAGTTTTTTATGCTGCTTCGAAAACGACTTGAGAATAACCACCCTCATAATTATTATTTCTTTAGCGCCTTAATAGCTTCGTCGGCAGTATCAAATGGGCCTAAATACTCGCCACGGTTGTATTCTGCTATGGCTTCGGCGATGATACTTTCCATTTTAGGGGTCATTCTTTCGGGCTTAGCTCTAAAGCTAGCCTGCCTAGTACGGATTACTTCGCGCAACTGATTATTCAACAGCGCGCTTAAACTTAAACCCATTTCGTCGGCCACGGCCTGGGCTTTTTCTTTTAGTTCTTTATCTGTACGGATATTTATTACTGCATTACTCATGCTTTTAGTATATACCGTGTGTATACATTGTCAATACATAAAACAGTATGAAAAAGGCCGGATCTTACGATCCGACCGATTCCTTGATTCTGATAGTGGCGTTTACCAACCACTGCGATGCGAATTGGCTGGATCGGTTTTGTCATAACCCACTGAAATCCAATTGTCGTCTCGAAGGCACTGGGGGTATTTTTTGCACGTTCGGCAAAGCTCCATCTCCCGCGGTTTGCCATCTTTCGTGCTGTTTCCGCATGTGCTACATGATTCAACCGACATGGCCATTACCTTCCTTATCTACGGGCGGCTCATCGGGCAAGCTATCAATTGCAGCTTGTTGTTGCAGTGCCATAGCCAGACGTTTTTCCACGATTCTCCCATACCATGGAAGAATATCACTCATTCTTCTAAGAACTTCGTCTTCAACCCGCTCAAAGCAATCGCCACAGATCTCCAGCCCAGCGAAGAAAGCGTTAGGGACAGAATCGCCAAAGTAATCTCGGCTTTCGTCATTGCCCTCATTGTATCTTGTATGACATACACCACACGTAAAATCACCGTTTGTGGCGCTGCCTACACCAGACCCAAACAAACCTGGGGTTTCTTCAAATCTCATAACCTACCTCTTTCTCGATAGAACCAAACGTTCAGATTATTGTCACACGCTCATAACAGCGCGAGAATCAAGTTATCAAGTTGCACTGAGTCATAACCAACGCAGCTACAACTTAAGCATGACCGTATTATACCATAGCAGTGCTAATATATCAATAGCGTATACTAGAGGCATGGAAGAAAAGCACTTTTTGCAATCTGAGCAGTGGGAAAGGTTCAACAAGCACCTGGGCAAGCAAGTATTTACTGATAGCGGCCAGGGGTGGTCATATTTAGCGATTTTAGAGTTCACACCCCTGGGGCGGTATTTATACCTACCCTACGGTCCATATATCAGCGGCAAAAATGGCTTTGAAGGCGCATTTAACTCCCTACACAAGCTGGCGCGGGCTAAAAGGGTCATGTTTACCAGAATAGAGCCAACTGGCCTAATATCGACAGATACGCTGCATCAGTACGGTTTTCATAAAAGCCGCCAAGTTAACCCCGAACACACCTGGGTGCTAGATTTATCGGCTAGCGAAAATGACGTTTTGGCCGGCATGCAGCAAACCAACCGTAATCTGTACCATAATTACCACAAAAAAGGGCTAAGTGTGCACCACACCACCGATGCCAGCAAAATCCACTATCTAACTGATTTACTCGGTGTTGTGGCAAAGCATAATAGCATCCATGTACACACCGAGGATTATCTGTGGGCACAGGTGGATTCTGGGGCGGCTACGCTATATTACGTCACATTAGACAAGCCAGAGGCTGGCACGAGCCAACCTGTTATCGCTGCCGCATTGGTATATGACTCCCCTACTACTCGCTATTACGCCCATGCCGCGGCCGACTACGAACACCGTAAACTAGCTGCTAGCACGATACTACTAGCCCGGATGATAATCGATGCCAAAGTCAAAGGTCTAAAATGGTTCGATTTTTATGGTATAACAGATAGCGGCGATCCTGCCCACCCCTGGCATGGCTTTACCAAGTTCAAAAAATCTTTTGGTGGTCAGGCTAAAAGCTACCTTGGTACCTGGGAAAAGCCCCGTAAACGTGGCTGGTATGCGGCTTTTAAGGTGTTAAGCGGTTTAAAACGTCGCCTCCGCTTGCATTAAAACGGCTTTTAGTATAAAATAGGCCTGTTTTGTACATTTCAAGTATTTGGAGGCATTTTATGGCTAACGATGTAACCCATTTTATCGTTGTAAGATACGATGATGATGAAGGCGACAGACCTAATTACATGAAGTATCTTGCAACCGAAATCACTGAAGAGATAAATGGCAAGCGAGTAGCTATATACGCTATGAGCCACGATGAGTCGTTGAACCACGCGACCAAATATTTACAACAACTGCTCAGTGAAAACGTCAGGCAGAAAACCAAACTAAGCGTCATTGACACCCACTTGGAGCTCCAGAGTGATGAAGATTTTATTAAAATCCACGTTAGTTATGCCAAGATGCATTGCGGAAAATCAGATAATCAAGTTTTGATCTTTGTTTGCGATAGCCGCGATTGTGATAATTTATCGAATTATTTACATCAGGATATAATGGAGCGAATAAAACATCATTCAGCTTTAACGATTAAACTAATCGGCGATAGCGAAACACACAGTCTGTTGACCCCGCACTAAATCTACGCCAAATCCATTTACTTATAAGCGCCCCCTACCCAGGGGCGCTTACTTTGTGTTATAATGCTTATGTAAAACAAAAAGTGAGGCTGCTCTATCTGTCGATCTGGACTTGTTTCAGAATAGATAGCAAAAAAAGGGTAGTTAGATGCTGAAATAAATTCAGCATGACAAGGTGGTTTTACACAACTTTCACGTGAAGGCATTATTAAGTAGTGCTTATTTCACGTGAAATAGTCGTCTGAATTCATATAGTGTCATCCCGAACTTGTTTCGGGATCTATTTGATATAAAATAATCAATATGAAAACAGCCTACACCTATATCTTGTCGAACCGAAAAAATGGAACATTGTATATTGGCACTACTAGTGACTTATCGAAGCGAGTACTCGAGCACCGATTAGGTATAAAATCAAATTTTGCCAGTAAATATAAAACCTATAAATTAGTATATTATGAAGAAGGTGCAGATATGACGAGTGCTATCGAGCGCGAAAAACAGCTTAAGAATTGGCACAGGGACTGGAAAATAAATTTGATTGAGAGTATTAACCCCGAGTGGAAAGATTTGCTAGATCCTGAAACAAGTTCAGGATGACGGCTGAAACAAGTTCAGGATGACGGCTCACGAGCCCAAAATGACGGCTGAAACAAGTTCAGGATGACGCTTTGTAGAATTCTAGGTAACTTGTAGGCTCAATACGACAACTGTACTGATCTGCTATACTAGTAACTATGAAGTTTAGTAAGGCTTACGAACCAAACGAAAATGAGCCAATAATTTACGCCTTATGGGAAGGCGAAAATGCCTTTGCGCCAAGTGGTACTGGCCAGCCCTATAGCACTGTAATGCCACCGCCAAATGCCAATGGCAATCTGCACATTGGCCATGGTTTCGAAATGGGTCTAAAAGATATTTTAGTGCGTTACCACCGTATGAAGGGCTTTGACACTATCTATATACCAGGGGCTGATCATGCTGGGTTCGAAACCTGGGTAGTGTACGAACGCGAACTCGAGAAAATCGGGCAGAGTCGGTTTGATTTTTCACGTGACCAACTTTATGGTCAAGTATGGGATTTTGTAGCCAAGCAACGCGGCAATATGGAACTACAGATTCGCGCCCTAGGCATATCGTGCTCGTGGCAAGACCTAGTATTTACCCTAGATAAAAAGGTGGTTGATACAGTTTATGACACTTTTAAGCGGATGTGGGAAGATGGGCTAATTTACAGGGGTGAGAAAATTGTTAATTATTGCACCGAGCACCAAACTAGCTTTGCCGATATCGAAGTCGACCATCAAGATGACAAAGGGTATTTGTGGGATATCGCTTATCCGCTAGTCGATGGCAGCGGTGAAGTTGTAATTTCGACCACTCGCCCCGAAACCCTGCTAGGTGATACCGCTGTAGCTGTTAACCCTAAAGACAAGCGTTACGCTAAACTAGTTGGCAAAAAGGTTAAGCTGCCCCTAACAGATAGAAAAATCCCGATTATCGCTGACGAACACGCTGATATGACTGTTGGTACTGGGGCGGTTAAGATCACACCGGCTCATGATCCGAATGATTTTGAAGTGGGTGAACGGCATAATCTGCCTAGAATCCAAGTGATTGGTTTCGATGGCCTAATGGTATCAGCAGCGGGGGATAGCTACCGCGGGTTAACCGCCATAGCCGCCCGCGATAAAGTGTTAGACGACCTAGAAAAACTAGGGCTAAGGCGTGGCGAAAAGGCCATTACACACAGTGTTGGGCATTGTTATAAATGTGGCAGCGTCATCGAACCGTTACCGATGGAACAGTGGTTCGTTAAAGTTAAACCACTGGCCAAGCAAGCTATAGCGGCTATCGAAAACGGCGATATTAAATTTTACCCCAATAATAAGGGTAAGGTACTGGTAGGATACTACAAAAATTTGCGTGATTGGAATATTTCACGCCAGATACCTTGGGGTATCCCAATCCCGATGTTCAGCAAATTTGAAGAAGGGGACAATGCACCAGAGTGGGTTTTTGATACCCGAGTTGATCAAACTGAGATTGTTGTAAATGGCACAACATATACCAGAGATGAAGATACGCTAGACACTTGGTTTTCAAGCGGTCAATGGCCATTTATAACGACTGGTTATCTAGATGACGAGACAGAGCCCGAGCCTAAAGAGGGCAAAAATTCGATTAATCGCCCAGGCCAAACCCCTGATCTCGCTCGTTTTTACCCCAATACTGTGATGGAAAATGGCATCGACCTGCTGTTCCCGTGGGATTCTAGAATGATCATGCTGGGGCTGTACCGTACAAATCAAGTTCCCTGGAAAGATCTATACGTACACGGCATGGTCTTAGATGAAAGTGGTCAAAAAATGAGTAAAAGCAAGGGTAATGTGGTAAGCCCAATGGAAATGATTGCCAAATATGGCAGTGACGCCTTTCGCATGGGGATTATCGCGGGGCGCAGCGCTGGTATGAGCCAGGCATTTAGCAAAAGCAACATGGTAGCCGCCCGTAACTTTTGCAATAAATTATGGAATATCGCTCGGTTTGTGCAAGATAAACTAGAAGAATCGTATCAACCACATGATATGCAACTAGAAACATCAGCCGACCACTGGATTGTGCGGCAATTAAACGCCGCCCGTCGAAGTGTCGAAAGCAACCTGGCTGCCTATCGCTTTGCCGAAGCCAGCGAAGCAGTGTACCAGACTATTTGGAACGACGTGGCTGATTGGTACGTAGAAGCCAATAAAACAACCTTTAATCCCGACGTTTTAGCATTCGTGCTAGAAACTAGCCTTAAATTAGCCCACCCCTTTGCACCATTTGTAACAGAGGCAATTTGGCAAAACTTAAGTTGGACGGATAACTTGCTTATTAAAGAGCATTGGCCAGAGAAAATGCATTTTGGTAGCGAAGAAGCCAAACAATTTGAGTCTATCAAACAACTGGTAACAGAGGTACGGCTAGTTACAAACCAGCTGCCTGGCAATAAACGCTATAATCTGTTGTTCCAGAGTGATCAGCTAATCGACACCAATCGCAGCCTAATCAAACAACTGGCGCCAATTACTGAGGTGCAAGATATCGATGTCCCGCACGGTATGCGGCTAGCGGTATCTGGGCACGCAGCCTGGCTAGATATAGATGCCAGGACTCTTAAGCACCACCACGCTAATTTGGTAGCTAGGCTAGCGGCAGTAGAAGATGAAATCGCCCGGCTAGACATGCGCCTGCATAACGATAATTACATTAAAAAAGCCCCCGGCGAGCTAGTGGAAGAAACCAAACACCAATTAACCGAGGCCAAAAAACTGTTACAACGGTTAAAAAATGAGTTGGAGATTACTGAAAGTATAGCTTAGCTATTGACAGTAGGCGTAGACTGTGCTACAATCAATAAGCTCAAACAAGAAGTTTGAGTGTTATTTTACATGGTTTTGTAAGGAAAGTTTTCAGGTAATCGGAAAGTACCACTTTTTTCGTGGTATGAAAAAAGTGTGCGTATACGCACACTTGATTGGAAGGAGTATCAGATGAGTAAGGTAAAGAGTTTTTTTACTGAGCATGGCATGGGGGTTGGCATCGGCGCGGCCGTTGTTGTTGTCATCGCCATCATTATGTTCTTCTACACAACCGGCATTGCAAAGCAAAGCAACTACACTTTGGTTTACGGCACCGGTACAATTGGCAAAGCCAATTACCGAGCTACTGAACAAAGCGGTGCTGGGCGTTTCTACAAAGGATTCTTCACAACGACTTATGCTTACCCAGCCACTGATCGAACTTACATCGTTGGCGAAGGTAAAGCTGGTGAGGCAGACAGTGATGCGGCAATCGAAATCAACGCTAAAGATGGCAACATCTTAGTCGTAACTTGCTCGATGTCGTTTAGGTTAAAAGCCGACAAGATACGCGAGTTTCATGAGAAACAAGGTATCAAATTTGCGGCTTGGACCGATGCAGGTTGGTCACGAATGTTGGAACAGATCGTGCGCCGACCACTAATGTCAGACCTGCAGACTGAAGCTAAAAAGTATGATGCTATTCAGGCGTCGAGCGAGAATATGCTGGACATCAATAATAGCGTTCAGGATACTTTAGAGGCTGACATTGCGCGATTTGCTGGTGGTGATTATTTCCAAATAGTTGACTTCAAGATCAACCGTATTTCGCCCAAGAGTCAGACAATTGTTGATTCCTTAGCGCGTCGCACAGCGGCGGTAAATGATGTTGAAACAGCCAAACAAAAGGTGTTGGAAGCTCAGCAAACCGCCTTAGCTAATGAAACATTAGCACAATCACTCAACAAACCCGGTAGTGAAGCTGCCGTGCTGCAGAACTTGGGCAATTCCGGCAAGGTACAATTCATTTATGTACCGTACGGTTCTGCTGTGGCAGCTCAAACCAAGTAACCTTACAAACCATGTGGAATTAGGGCGGATCGAAAGATCCGCCCTTACTTATTTAGCATAATGCGTATATGACTATTGACTATAAGCATAATCTGTGCTACAATCATGTCATGCCTGAGTCATGGCTATTTTTTACTGTGGCTTAAGAGCAACTTAACAACTTGATTCTCGTACCTATAGGTACTTAATCACAGTTTCAGCAGTTACTGAAACTGTGAACATATATGTTCACGACTATTTTAGGAGGTGGTATTTGTGGCAAGATATCGTTATGGCAATAATGACTTAGATGAGTATTTTATGCCTTTTCTGTTTAGTTTAATTATTGCAGTCATTATCTTATTATTTTTTGGAGGTTTAGGTTTTGTAACAGTAAACAGCAACGATTCTGATAATGCACAGACTGCAAAGTTTATAAACAACATGTCTGCTGACCAACGACAAAGCTTTGCGAAATCGGCATTAAAACTTAAGGCCGATTCAATTTCCGTCAATAATGTAACGCTTTATGCGAAAGAGTTAAAAAAGCTAGCCAAGACTGGTAGTCAGTTTGAAGCAAAAGACAGTACGTTTTTAGGCCGACGAGTGGGTTGGACAACTTTTTGGAAGATTTATCTTCCATTGATGGTGGCATGCTCGTGGCTAACCGCCGTAATAATTGCCCTAAGCCGTTACAAGTACGAAGAAAACGCTTATTTGTTGGATTTGGATTGGAGAGATGGATGGAGTTACCTTTTCATCTTCCTCAATTTGCCAGTTGCGTGGCCATTCTTAATCGCCAGTTTCTTCTTTGTACGTCATGTCAAAGAAGTAGCGCGGCAGGAAGAACGAGAACGCGAGCGACAAGACTACACGGTAGAAGACAGGGCTGATGACGATGGTGTTTATCATTATCGGCAGCATTTTGTTAGCCAACCTAACGCAGCGCGCCAAGCTTGGCTAAAAATGCGCCAAACTGGTTGGTCAGATTATTGCCGCCAAGAGATTAAAAACTTGTCGGCACAAGCTAAAAACTTAGATCGCAGCATTGAAAATCACGGTAAAGAGATACGATCAATGCAGGCGGAACGTAACGAGTGTTTAGCACACTTGAAACAATTGGAACCAGCGGCGGCTAGCAAAGCGCCGTTAGATGCAACCGCGCTTGAGCACGAATTCGATAAACTGCTTAGTTTTGAAGGTGTGCGCGGAATAAGGGTCATTAACGACAACATCAGTATTCAAGTAAGTGTTCTTGTGCCATACCAAGGCAAAACGTACGATTTTGGCGACTGGGAATTACGATTCGGGCCAAATTATACAAACGACGTTTACAGCCGCTTGTTAAGGTGTGCATCTTTGAGCGGCAGATATCCAAATTACTCTTTCGATAATGAAGAAGGGAGTGGATTCTGTTTTGGCGGACGCCTGCAAGAGATCAAAGACCACCAGCTTAAAGGCCAGTTTTTAGAAGCCGCCGAGTTAGCTATTGCCTGTTTACATAGCGTAAACGAAGGAGACTGGGAAAATATAAGTCGAGCATTCAAAGCCGTGGAGGTGACAGATGATGAACAAACTAATACCAGCGACTAACCCAATAAGGTTAATAACACCATTGGCAGTCTGGCAAAAAATGATGGCCTATGTACAAGCTTGCCCCGATGAGATTAATGGCTTCGGCTATATTCAAATTACGGGTGAGAATACGCTGTACTTAAGCGATGTTTTTATTCTGGAACAAACCGTTTCAGGGGTATCAACCGACGTCGATGACCAAGCTCTGCACAGGCATATCAATGATATGGTGCAAGCCGGTATAAATACGGCGCTACTGCGTTTCCAGTGGCATTCACACGTTTATATGCCGGCATTTTTCTCAGCCACAGATGACGCGTGTATCGCCCGTTATCCATGTGAGTGGATGGTGAGTTTAGTCACCAATAAATATGGGGAGTATCAGGCTCAGCTTGATATTTACCGGCCATTTAAGCTTTCCTTGCCAATCACCGTTGAGTTAGAATTATCAGCTGATAATAGGCTTAGCGATAATTGCAGTGCCGAAGTATCTACTAAAGTTACTAGGCAGGAAGTTGGTTGGTTTGGACACGTTAAGCATGCAGCTATTAGGCCTGACGATGCCAGCACACCATATTGTTTCGAGTTAGGAGGAGCCGATGACGGATTATCACAATCAAACTGATATCTTTGACCCGGCGGGATTTACCTGGCCGATTCATATTATCGGTTGCGGTGGTATCGGTGGTGCATTATTTTTACCGTTAATCAAGCTGGGCGTGCCTGAAATTCACATTTGGGACCCGGATGTGGTTGAGCCACATAATATACCGGCTCAGTTGGTATATAAGCAAAGTGATGTTGGCAAGCTTAAGGTAGAAGCCATGCAGGCTTTCGCCGAGTGGATGGAAGCAGATTGCAAAATTGTGCCACATCCAGAAACGGTAACGGCCGAAACAGATTTATCCGGCATCGTCATTAGTGGAGTAGATTCAATGGCTAGCCGCCAAGCAATTTGGCAAGCGATCGAAAAAGCTTTTTGGGAAGTCCCCTTGTATATGGATGGACGAATTGGCGGCGAACAGTTGCAACTCTTAACGGTTTTACCATCAGACGTAGCGGCCGTTGACCACTATAAGCAGTTTTGGCTATTTGATGATAGCGAAGCGGCGTCATTACCATGCGCCGCACGAACGGTAATTCATCCGCCAACAGTGTTGGCTGGATTAATTATTGCGAATCTAACCAGATTCGTACGACAACTTGAGATAGACAGTAGTATAATCTGTCATCTCAAAACAATGCAATTTCTAGTGAAAGGAACCGTACAATGAGCAAGACGCCTGCAACCACACCAGAAGAAACCACCGCGACAACGGAGGAAGTGCCAACGGCTCGAGTCACCATGTTAGGTGAAGAGACCGTGACCGTCGAATTGCACGATGGCATGACAGTCAGTGAAGCCACTGAGGCGGCTGGCTATGACCTGGGGGAACTGAAAATCCACGCCGTTACCATTAACGGCGCAGAAACCGCCATGGATACCCTGGCGAAAGCGGTAGTCCAGCCCAACGATGCCATTGTGTTAACCAGTAAGGTTAACAACGGCTAAGCAAGCGAGAATCAAGTGTTAAGAATTGGGGCAGATCGAAAGATCTGCCCTTTTTCATTTGGCTTTATTCGTGGTGGTAGGGGTGGCCAGCGGCGATCGTTTGGGCACGGTAAATTTGTTCAGTTAGCAGCAACCTAACTAACTGGTGCGGGAAAACCAGTTTAGACAACGACCATGTAAAATCAGCTCGTTGTTTGACTGATTCATCGACTCCATAAGCACCACCGATCGCCAACACGATGTCTTTATTAGTCTCCATTTGAATGATTAATAGGTGCGCCAGATCGTTCGAACTGATATTTTTACCAGTTTCATCTAGCAAAATCACATAGTCAGATATATGTAGGTTTCGTAGTATGGCCTGTGACTCATTTTTAGCCCCTACAGTGCCAGGCAAGGGCGAATTTGGTATAAGAACCCATTTTAGCTCAAACGCCCCGTGTAGGCGCTTTTGGTAGCCATCTATCGCTTGGGCAATCTCTTGGGGCGGCTTTTTGCCGACCGTAATAATTTTTATCATGATTTTATTTGCAATTTTTTAGCCATCACAGCAAGTTCTTCTTCTGAGGCTTGAGGTGGCTCGCTCGGTACATGTTTCGGATTAGCCGGGACAAGATGAATATGCACATGCGGCACATCAGCACCAATAATGTGTAAAATGATACGTTGTCCCAAGACATCTTCCATATGACGAGCTATTTTTTTGGATACTAGCATGAGGTGAGAAAAATCATCATCAGATAAATCATAGAATTTCTCTATTTGCACTTTTGGTACTACTAGAGTGTGGCCTGGTCTATCTGGATGAATATCTAAAAAAGCGTAAGTTTTACTATCTTCGTAGATCTTATACGATGGGATTTCGCCCTTGATAATTTTCGTAAAAATTGAGTCTTGCATGACTGGCATTCTAAACTTTAGCGGATTTCTTACGTAATAGCCATGCCCCCGCACCAGCAATAACCGCAGCTGCCAGTGGCAAATACCAGTGACGCCCGATAAAATCTAGGCTGCGCGCTAGCCCGGTATTTGGCAGACCAGGTATAGGCGTAGACGGACCAGGATTAACTGGCGGAGTAGGAACGGTTATTACAGTCTGGGTGGTGCAAGAAATACATGACCCCTCACCATTTTGTGGCACAATCAGGTTGTTCATAACTAGATTGCCTTCGGCCGGGTTAGTCACTCGCACCGTATAGCTAATAGTGGTCGACTGGCCAACGTCCAAAGGACCGACCCAGGTTAAAGTTGAGCCCGATATAGACGCACCATCACTCATAGTGCCAGTGAATACTGTGTCATCAAGCACGTCTGATAAGTCGTCGACAATAGTTATCGGATAACGGGCGGTGTATGGAGCAGTACCGGTGTTAGTGACCACGATATTATAAGTGACAAGATCGCCCGGATGAGCCTTGGTGGTACTGACCGTTTTGTTGATAGAATAGCCTGGAATACCAACTATAGTTTGAGTGGCGCATGGACCGCTACATCCACCGTCATCACCGGTAGCCGTGATAAAATTATTCATAATTTTGTTACCATTATCTGGAGTGTTGATGGTAACCTCGTATTGGACTGCTACAGTATCGCCAGGGCTGCCAGGCATGGCTAGTTCGCCTGCCCAGTTTAAGGTCGTGCCGGCAAGTGTTAAACCACTAGTCAATGGTGAAACTAGTGTGGCGTCATCTAATACATCGGAGATATCATCGGAAAAAGTAGCCAGATTGGGCGCGGTATAAGCTGTTGCACCGGTGTTTTTAACCGTAATGGTGTACAAGATTGTTTCGCCAGGGCGGGCGTTAACGTGTCCGCCTTCGATTTCGGCGGTTTTGCTAATAATATAGCCAGATGGAGCTGCATCGATCGAAACGGAATCGGTATTATTGGCTAAGTTGGGGTCTGTTTCATCACCAGTGACCGTAGCAGTGTTAACGATTGATATGTCATGGGTCACAGGTGTAATAACATGAATATCGAACGAAGTTGATTGGCCAGCAGCTAAAGCCCCTGCTACACAAGTTACCACTGTACTAGTGACATTTACCACACCGACCTGGGAAATATAACAGGCGGAATTGTCAAAAGTGACGTTGCTAGAATCGATTCGCGCATCTAGCGTATCGGTAACGTAAAAACCGCTGCTGTTAGCACCAGTTGTGCTGGCATTCTTAACCGTAAGGGTGTAAGTCGCGTTACTGCCAGGGGTATAAGTGTCGTTATTGGCTAGCGTCCCAGAAGGTCCGTAATCGGTAACGACAGTTTTAGTAACCGAAAGATCCACTGGATCACCCTGGTAAGATGCGCCATCATTAGTGGTGCTAGCCGGACCTTTTAGCACGGCGACTTCAGCGAAAGTTGGCGTGGCAGAGGTCGGATTGTTAATTTGAATCTGGTGGATATTACCAGAGGCATTGTTAGAAATACCCAAATTACCATTGCCATAGAGCCACTGTGCACCAAATGAATTGCCCCAATCGGTAGTTATAACACCCGCTAGGCTAAACCAATCAACTTGGCCGGTCGTAATATTGATACGATACATGCCATTCGGCGATGCGGCAGTAGTGCCACCACCACCATAAACACCCCACAAATAGCCATCTTGGCAGACAAAGTCAGCCAGATTAGGAATAGAGGTAGACAAAGTTAGCGCTACGGCTGTCGGCCGCGCAGCCGTAACATCGATACTATAAATGTGATTACCACCAGCCGACGATGCTATCCATAGCGTGTTAGCCGGGGTACAGTTACCGATCGTACCAGCATTGTAAGTCTGCTGACCTGACAAAACCGGTAGGTTGGCCACAGCACCCGTACCCAAGCCGGTCGTTGTGCCAGTTGAATCAATCTGGATTAAGCGATTATTACTAGAGTTAATAGCATAAAGATACATATCGGCGGGGTTAAAGCCCATGGCATTGTAGGTTATAGACTGTGCCGGACCAACCGGGCTAAATGATGTCGAATTAGTGCCTGGCAGCTGGACAGATTCGAACAGCCTGGTTGGATCACCCTGAGAAACAAAGACTAATCCCTGACCCCTTGTAAATGGCACACCAGCTGCATGGGCGGGACTTTGCAGTTTAACGGCCATACTGACTAAACCAAACATTAGCGCCAATACCGCCGTCCCAACAAAAAAGGATACCCTAAAGTGTCGAGTATGTTTGATGCGGATCTTGTGCATCATCAAGAGTCTCCTTAACTTAACCTTAATAGCATAATAGCACTAGCGGAATAAACAAACAATGGCATGGGCAGCCTCATATTTTACGAGCAAAGCTCTTAATTTATCTTGCGATAAACTAGTAATTTGCTTAACCGAAAAAATTTTGAGACCACAAAAAAGCGACGCGACTCTAGCCATCCGGCATGAGCCTCGCCGCCCATACTCACATTTTATCAGGTCAACTACTTTATGTCAACAATCTGCTTAGATTTCGTTATTACCATGAGTCTTTTTAGGGTAGAGCCACGTCTTGTGCCTTCATGGTGTAGTTGCCGCAAAGCCTTTTCTTCGTTTAGCTTGCACCGGCGTAAATCTATTATCACATTCGGCGATTGTTTTGTAGCAGACCGTAGGGCATGTTCGATTACCCGCGAACCACTACTGATAGGTGCTTTAATTTCCCATTTCAGTCTATCCATAGCAATGTCAGGTGTTTTGACATGATCCTCGTTTTTAGGAGCAAGGAACTTGACGTCTTTACCACACTTCTTGAGAAAAAGAGCTGTCTTAATCTCATGTGGTTCTGGATCGGCACCGTCCTCAAATTGAATGTCATAAATCTTTACCATCAGCCCATTATATCACTCACCTTGCAAACTACTCGCTTGCCATCGCCAGGACACATGAGAGCAACGAGGCAGCGTACAGGTTATAACCAAACTTTTCCGAATAAAAACGACCTCCAAAGAGGTCAAAGTTCACTCTGGCGGAAGCGAGAGGATTCGAACCTCCGAAGGCTTGCGCCTTACACGATTTCGAGTCGTGCGCCTTCAACCACTCGGCCACGCTTCCATTCACAATTCTACCACATTTTACCTCTTATGCTTGCCAATACCCCCCCCCGTGATTAACTGCTGGTACGTACTTTTACAGATCAAGAACGACGAGAAGGAAGGCAAGAATCATGATAATCACACCAGCAGGATCCGACATCCTAGATCCAGAAATGAAGCTCATTAACTATGATGCTCCAAAAATGGCCGAGCTAGCAGGGCGAACCTGTTACAAAAGTGAGGACAAGATCACCGACACATCGTACAAAGACTTTATGGAGATGATTGTCAAGCGGGGGCACACTTCAGTCTTAGAGCATGGGGGGGTATATCTAAAGTTTACTTCCAGTGCTAGCCCACAATTGTCTAGTCAACTATTTCGACATCGTTTTACGTTCATGCGATCTGGCCAACAACAGGGTAGGTCGTATAGTTTTGTCTACACTAACCTGCGAGCTATCTGGGAGCTGTGGCCAGAATTATATCAATGTATAATGAATCGTACTGAGTTACCCAAAGGAGTACACCTCTTCACGCCAGCGCAAGATGATCCATGGCGGCAGCTAGTAGTTCGATTCACAGTAGATAGAGGAGTCACGCACGAATTAGTACGCCAACGAGACGCCAGTTTCAGCCAGGAAAGCACCAGATACTGTAACTACTCCAACGGCAAGTTTGGTAGTGCAATTACCTTTGTCGATCCATTTTTTTGGGCATATGACTCAGAAGAATATACTATCTGGAAAGATGTTTGCATGTATTGCGAAACAGGTTACAAAGCACTTATTGACTTAGGTGCCAAACCCGAAGAAGCCCGCAGCGTTTTGCCTAACTCGACTAAGTCCGAGATTGTGATGTCGACTAGTCTAAACGGCTGGAAATATATCTTCAGCCTGCGTGTGCCTACGAGTGCCCACCCGCAAATGCGCGAAGTAATGATCCCCCTCTACAATGAGTTCATCGAACATGAGCTAATACTTGGCGATGATATTACTGTATCGCTAGAGGAAAAGCTACATTTGCTTTTCCCAGAAGTTTTCGATCCTAATCTGCATTTGTAAAAAGTACGAAAGAGCCCGGTTTTACCGGGCTCTTTCTTATGCCGCTAGCTTGTAGTCAGAATTCTCGGAATTTTGGGCGGCATGATCCATAGCAGCCGCACGGGCTTTAGCCAATAGATCTTCTTGATTCATCGCACCAGCGACCCCCTCATCGGCATCGACCACCTCCTCGGCAGCCTGTTTAGCTTCGGGGTTCACAAAAGCTTCGATAGCAGCTTTAGTCTCGGCTCTTAGCAAATTTTTTGTTTCAACATAAGATGTAGCAGCCACTAGCAGCTCGGGTATGGTTGTAGCTTCGGCTAATAATTGGCCAAACATGTCTGGTGAAGAATTTTGTTTTAGCCCAACTTCAATCTTTGGAATTACACCCGTCGAGGTGTTAACAAATCTTTCCTGATAGATTTTGGCTAATTCTTCTTTATCGTCCTTAGCGCCTTCGATTTCGGACTGTATTTCGCCAACTACAGTCTCTTTTTTTAAAGAAACTAGCTCGGCGGCATGACCTAGATTTAAGGCTTGCATTGAATAAACCATAGCGCCAAGATCACCAGAAATTTTGCCCAGGGCTTCAGTTAGTTTATCTTTATATTCGACACCAGTTTCGGCCTGAGTAGGTTGGACTTCTTGCAGGGTACGAATAGAACCTTCGGCGTGGCTGCACAGTGCACCAGCTGCAACTTGGTTGTCGGCCATTTCGACCGAGTTAGTTTTGGCTTCACCCGAAGTTGCGGCCTTGGTAGGGGCGGGCGCTGGCTCAACTGATATCTGTTCGCTAATGCTGGCTACTGGCTCCCGGGCAATACTAAGTGGCGCTTTGCCGGCCTCCATTGTATCTGCTGCAATCCCGGCTTCGTCAACCTGATCTTTTTCATCTTCTTCTTTTTCTTCAGGGGTGCGATTATCTTGTTCGTCTTGTTCAGGATCATCCTTTAGCAAGCCTCCGTAATAATCGCCCCGATTAGCAAATGCCGGGTTCAATTCGCTGCCAAAAGTTGATTCAGCTTCTGCGCGATCTTCAGTTGACTGTTCAGTTGATTGTTCAGTTGATTGTTCGCTTTCGGGGTCAGCAAACACGTTTTGTTCTAGTTCGGGGTTGCTATCGTCATCGTTAGCCATAATCGTGCTACTCAGATACTTCAGCTAGAATCACGTCACTTGTGCCATCACCATCAGCGTCGTAATCCCAAAGCTTAACATCTTCACCAGCTTTAGCCTTGTTTAGCCCGCGTTGGCTCTCTTGTACTTCGGCCTTTGTCTGATAATCTTCGTTGATTTTAACTTCCGGGAAAACAACTTTCGCGTGTTTACGAATATTTTCGCCTGGTGTACCTTGCGGTAATTCATATATAATGGCGTCTTCAGGAGCACCAGCATCTAAAGCAAATTGAATACGAGAATCAGGTTGTCTGTTACGTTCGACCATAGCAGCTTTTTCCTCTGCGGCTTGCTTATATCGCCAAGCTTCATAGCCTTTTTTACCCGCATATCCACCACTAGCTAAAATTAGAACACCTACAGCTAATGCACCGCGACGTTGCCATTTAGTCCTGTTTTGCCGTTTTTCGCTCTCTTCTTGGCGCTGTTCAGGAGTTAGATGTGTCTGTTCCGAATTATTTTCTATCATGTTTGTCTTTCGTTAATTACTGTATAGCTCCATTGTAGCACAAGCGGCATAGAAAGTCAATAGCAAGAGCGTAAAATCTAAAAAAGGCCACTATAAAATGGTCTTCTTTAGTATGGTACACCCGGCGTGATTCGAACACACGACCTCTGCCTCCGCAAGGCAGCGCTCTATCCAGCTGAGCTACGGGTGCGCGATAGACTTGCCACTTATAAAAGCGCAAGTCCACCTAAGAATAAAGGTGCGGCATCCACCAGAGGTGGATATCGCTTAGGATTGTAGCATATTTTACAATGTTTTTACAAGCACTAAATGCGTAAACGGTGGATAAGTTTATCAAGAGCGTCTAACTTGACTTCTTGCATTGGTAAATGAGCGCCGAATAGATCAACGATGGCTTCGCCGCTAGCTTCGGGAAAGTAAACAGTTAGGGCTGGCGACAAACGCCTGGTGGGGATCATCATAATTGAGTAGTTGGTGTCTTCTTTTAGTACGCCAAAAGATTTGTAGTTATCGAAATCATAAATTTTGCCATCGACCGATAAGCCATGGTTGTCTAAAGAATAGTGGATATCACGCGGG
The DNA here is from genome assembly GCA_009778675.1 of Candidatus Saccharimonadota bacterium. GTDB lineage: Bacteria > Patescibacteriota > Saccharimonadia > Saccharimonadales > Saccharimonadaceae > WRFU01. The sequence continues at coordinate 21,105 of WRFU01000001.1, read as the reverse complement.
GGACGCCGAATGTAAATAATTAAAGCCGCCGCCGAAACGACAATCAGGGCGGTAAACGTCCAGGAGTGCATTAACAGCGCCGCGAGGGCTATCAACGCAATCACCACCAGGCCAAAAATCCAATACCAACCGGCATTTTTGTCATGCACTAGGTGCTCTTTGGCATCCCAGTTAACGATTGTATCAGGGGTCACTGGTTCAGGGGTAACCGGTTCGGTCGTGTCTGGCTCATTTACTTCGGGATCTTCGGCATTGGGCAGTGAGCCATCGGTGGGTAGGGTAGACGGATCAAATTCAACTCGCTCTGAATTTGCTTTAATTTCATCGTCTGATTTACCCCAGTAATTGGGTGCTTCGCCTGCCATATAGGCATTGTAGCAGCTTTTTGGGGCTGCTACAATGCGCTTACGCTGGTATGGCTGGTGGGATTATATGTAGATTATCTCGACACCACCAAGGTTAGTGTTGCCGCTTAGACGCACAGTTGGGCTATCTTGCGTTAGCTGGGCGCGATTTTTTTCGCTCATACCGCCAGCTATGGCGTTAAGTCCACTCACCACGTGCCAAGTTTTTGGCACGTACATTTCGACGCCACCTAGGCTGCAGTTAATGTTTACCAGTAACTCATCGCCGGCAATTTTAGCGTTGTCAAAATAGACTTTAACCGCGCCTAATTTACAATCAATTAGGACTTTTTCTAGATTTTGCGAGTTGATATATTTGATGGCCTCACCCATATTGGCACGGATGGCCACTTCGCGACTGTCGTCGGCGCTTTCGCTAATGTCGGAATATTCGTGGAACTCGTGGTGACTGTTAAGATGTCGTCGCCAGTCACGATAACTCTGGTGATGAAACAGGATAGAAAAGGCGATAGTTAGCAAAACTGCCACGCCAAAGATACCACCAACACCTTGCCCAGACAGATTCCACCAACTGGTTTGGTAGTTTAGGATTGTTGCAATAGCGGCAGCTGGTACAAACACAAAGAACCAGTTTAGGTTTATGGCCGCTTGCACCATAATCGCGACCAAGAAAATCCCCAAAATTAGCCACCAAATGTTAATAACAAAGGTAAAGACCCCAAGGATTTGGCATAACACAGCTGCGGCGGCCACCAAAAAGAATAAACCCCAAAATGCCCGCCACAACACATTATGTTTACGATGAGATAGCCATTTTTCGTGCTTGTAGGCCATTTTTTGCTCTAATTCGGCATCGCGGCGAGCGGTTTTTAGTGCCATTTTGGCATTAACTTCTTGCTCGATTTTATCGGCCATTTCTGCTTCAGTCAGACCTTCATATTTTTTGCGATATTCTTCGGACCCTTCGGTGACCAGTTTTGCAAACCGGCCAGCCGCCGATTTTTTAGGTTGTTGTTTCGTTTCTTTTGTCATTTTTAAACCCTTTCGTTTAATTTATCCTTTAATTGTTTGAAATAACCGCGTGAAACATTGATTTGCTTGTGACTGCCCCGAAACTGGACAGTGCTAGGGCCGGTAAGATTACGGCTGATAGCTAAAATGTACTTTGTACCAATAACCACCGACTTACCAGCGCGGACAAAACTGCTTGGTAAAATATCTTCGAGTTCGTACAATTTTTGCCGGGTTTCGTAAACGTTAGCAGGGGTGTGAGCATAAGTTTTACCATCGACCGCTTCGAAAAATAGGATGCTATCGGGGGTCAAATAATACTCTTTACCGCCCTGCATAAATGGTAATTTACGGTTTTTAGTCAGTGCGTCTAAAATTGCTACTTGGACTTTCGCCACATCGCCGTTTAGTTTTGGGCTACGAATGATAATCTCGGGTTCGTCCAAGCTATCATCGGTTTCGATACGGATTTTCATTGCAATTTTTGGATCCTGGTTTAATTATACTTCGTGTTACGAGCGAGTAAACGTTTTTGGCGCAAGTGGTAAGAAATTGGGGGTAGGTGGTAAAAAACCATAGAAAAACCGCCGTATTACACCATAAAACCCCCGTTTGCAATGCCGGACTATGCAAACGGGGGGTGGATTAAAGATCTCTCGGTAGGCTCGAGATGACAATCGGAGGCTAGTCTTTTTTACTCTTGGCTAGCTTGGCGCGTTTGGTGAAACCGAACGATAAACCAATCGCTAGTAGTAGACCGCCGGCTAAAATTACTAGGATTTTGGTGTAAAATTCGGTAGGCCAGTCAAATACGAACCGCCAGATAACAACAGCCAATAAAAAGTTTACAAACCCCCAGGCAACGTTAACAACTGGTGCACCGCGTTGGCCGCGGTTTTGACGCTGTGGCAGAAAGAACGGTTCACCGCTGATGCCATGAACAAAGTGGGGAATAGCGTTAAATGCTAGCATCCCCGAGATAAATAACCAAAAATATTGCATAATACCTCCTAATTTGGCGGAGGAGGGGAGATTCGAACTCCCGCACCAGGTCTCCCCAGTCTAACGATTTAGCAAACCGTCCCCTTCAGCCACTTGGGTACTCCTCCTTACAGTTGACACACCCAATTGTCCCTCAGGGGACGGTGACCGTCAATCATCTGATTTTGTCGCGTTTTGGCTAAAACGCTCCGGCACTCCGTGTCGTATTAGATTATAACATGCCTTTATCTAGACAGGCTAGTTATAGCATGCTATATTTAAGCTAAGTATTTAAAGGGCTAGCTATGATCAAAAAAATTGCAAAAACTATTTTGGCCACAACAGTGGCAGCTTATGCTACGTTAAACATTTGGGTTGGTAGGATTTTTGCCGCACCAACAACCGGTGGCGTGGCTGGTGGTGCGCTTGAAGCTAAAGGCACCGACCAACCAACAGATCTGTTCGGCGCGAGTGGTATTTTTACACAAGTCACCAATACGCTACTGTTTGGCGTCGGTATTATTAGTGTTATTATGCTGATTTATGGTGGTTTTCGCTACATTATTTCGGGTGGTGACAGCAAACGCGTTACCGATGCTAAAAACACCATTATGTATGCTATCATTGGCCTAATTATCGCCATATTGTCTTACGCTATTATTAACTTTATTATTACTTCGTTGGCTAGTTCTAGTACCGGCGCCCAGTTAAACGTCTAAAACGATCGACCCTACTTTATTTCTTTGGCAATACCTGATTGTACAGCTAGTGTGTGATCAAAAGTCCACAGTGGCTCAGTTTGGTTGAGTTTGGCATAGCCTGCCAAGCAACAATCGTTAAATGATAGTTTTGGATACTTTAAATAAGCCGGCAGTACTTCGCCAAACAAAGTCCGGTTACAGTTAATATTATGGGTAGATATGATAATATCGATGGTTTGGGCGACAAAATCGCGGCTTAAACCAAGTGCCATCTCTAACACATAAGCCAACTCGTGTATCGCTAAATCTGACACGTCATAACTGGCATTTTTGCGTTCGAGCAATTTAATAACTTTTTCTGTTTGGATCGGCACATCATTTAGAACTAGACGGAGTAATACGTTGGCATCGAGTGATTCTCTATAAACCATATTCACCCCTGGTTAATTGGTTGCCACTATGGCTTTGCATGTAATTATTACGCAATTCATTTACGGTTTGGCCACGGTGGTTTTCTATATCCAGCTGCGCAGCATTAGGTAACTCACGACGTAGGTTGGCCAATTTCTCCCTTAGAGTTTTTGAACGTTCTAATACCACTTCGCCACTTTGCGTCGTGATTGTGATAGAATCACCAGGCTTTACCCCCAACGCTTGACGCAATTTAGCGGGTAGAGTGACTTGGCCTTGGGATGAAACTGTCATTTGATACATAAAGCTTGTCCTATCCTGCTTTAACTATTATATTATGCTTTAATGTTAACGTAGTGCTTTAACTACGTCAATAATTAAATGGCGGAAGGTGCGAGATTCGAACTCGCGGTGGGTTGCCCCACGCCGGTTTTCAAGACCGGTACCTTAAACCACTCGGTCAACCTTCCATAGGGGATTATACCTTGTATTTAGGTTAGGCCGCAACCCGAGCTTTTATGATGCCTAGAACTTACTGGAATCGATTAGCTAGAATCCAAAACATATGACTTATACCTGTTTTGACGTAGTGCTGTTTAGTTTTGCCAAAGCGTTGTTGCTGGGAAATATGGAATTCACTGGCACGTAAGTGCCGAAAAGCTTCCAGTTTTAACTGCGGACTCATATTCCAATCACCCGCATCAAGACGCAGCTTGTTTAAACTAGCACGCCGTATTATCATCATGCCAGATAAAATATCATCGAATTTCAACCCATAGAGCAACTTTACCCAGGTGTTCAGAATTCTTACCCCCGCCCACAGTTTGATTGGTATAGGTTCAGCACCCGAGCCGACTGGATATCGCGAACATGATACAAAATCTAACCTTTGCTTTTCCATGAATTCTACAGCCGATAAGATCTCACCAAACGGGTAGCTGCCATCACCATCGGCCACTATAACAAAGTCGCCCCTAGCCGCAACCAGACCCGTCATGATAGCGAAGCCATAACCAACACCATCTTTCTGCCGCGGATCAAGAAGGTATCGAATGCGTGAGTCCTGCTTGGCCAACTTCGCACAAACTTGGGCAGTATTATCAGTAGAATTGTTATCAACAATAATAATTTCAGTAACTATCTTAGGAGCAGCTGCGAGTACTGCTGTTAAATGGGTCGCTTCATTACGACATGGCAAAACTAGGCTGCACTGTGGTGTATTCATTTAACTATTTTACCAAAATCTGTACTATTAAATCGCAGTCAGTAATAAATAGAGATTAAACAACGCTGATATCACAATTAAAGATTTCATGCCACGTGTAAGCTGTTTGTTTTGTCTGTGATAAAGCATAAACAGCGCACACATCAAGAATGGTAAGAAATCGAGTGAGTATCGTAGTCCGAACAGCCCATAACCCAGACCGAAGAAACACGCATTTAATAATATCCCTGCACTGGCAGCTATTAATAGGAAAACTGCTACTTTTGACCAATGTTTCCGGCGAACCGTAAAGAGCCATAATAACCAGGGTGAAATCAAAAACAGGCTCATGCCATATCGATTGCTACGAATAAATGGTGGCGTTAGCACTGGCGCCTTGCCATGATAATATACTGGGGTTGGCATGCTAAAAAACATATTATAAAGTTGCCCAGGAATGTGGCGGATGTTGAAAATACCATACTGACGTGCGGCAATATCGTACTTATTGATTTGGACATTCGGATAGATTTGTTGTGCATAGCCTGTTTCCAAGGGGTTGCTAAAACGTGCGTAGTTATAAGTACAGAAAATTACTAGCGCTAGTATAATAGGTAACGCGACTTTAGCCAGTTTACACCAGTTCTGCCAACTGAAGATCCTACAAAACTCTATCTTTTGTGCCAAAAACATGTCCAGAATCAAAAATACTGCCAATGCTACAGCTGCAGGTGGGCGCGTCAAAACTAGCAACCCTGTTAGAACTCCTAATACCCAATAGCGGCGTTTCCCGAAAAATTCGACTAATGCAAGGAGCAGCAATACAAAACCAATTAGCGAGGCTAAATACCAACTCATCGCGATTGGTGCAATTCCCAGTAAAGATGTTCCGGCCAAGCCAACTATCACTAAGTAGCCAGCATCTTGGCCGCTATAATTAAACCGCCTAGCAAGCCTATAGATTAAATATAATGCCAATACTACCAGTGGTACAAATAAATATTCTTGATAAAAATATCCGCCGAATAACTGAAAGATTGCCATAAATGGCGTAATCAATAGTGCCGGAAAGATTCCCAGCGACCAATAATAATGGCTGTTAAATAACGTGGCATCACCACGCAGTTGATTGTCCCAAAAATATAAATGTCCCCGTAGGAAACTAAGGGCTAAATCAGAAAACTGTTGTTCGCCAGTAGGTGAACTAGCAATAAATATTGCCACGATCATGACAATTATAATCGTCATTAAAATTAAAACGGGCAACGGGATCTTGGCGATCTTCTGGAGAACTTTCATTGTGTATCACCTGATTGCGAATTTGAATTTTCTATCAGCAATACCCAGCCGCCAGCACTTTTGACTTGGTGCCATTTTTCGTGCTTTAGGGCTTTAGCTAAATCTGAGTTTTTACCAATTAGCGCGCACCTAATGTTATAGGCTTTAAACTCGGCTGTGCGCCACTGTTTATCTTTATTGTCGTAAATCTTTTTATAAACATCAAAATATTTTGGTAACTGGCCGTAGTTACGATCACCAGGTGCGATTTCCCAGCTGGGCATGCGGCCATCGATAAACACTTTAGCCTGCGGCAGTTTCCAGATAAGGTAGCCACCGATGTCATAATCGTTAAATAAATTGCCCGGGCATGGATTAGCCTGCAGATAACTAACGGCGGCCTGCGGCGAATTAGCTTCGCGCTGCCACGAGCCGCTAAAGTCTTGCTGATACACTCGCCAGCCGCTGAATGCGATCATCCCAACAATCGCTGCTGCAAAAATCCAGTTGATACGGTGGGGCGGCTTGTTTGTTAGTTCTTTGGCAATCTGTTTTGCGTTGTGATCTACCATTGGTATCGCTGCTAATGCAAAAAATGGCCAGTTACGGTAGGCGCTAAAAGCCGCCAGCAAAAAGATGTTTTCGGCTGTTAAAAAGGTACGCCATGAGCGATGTTTGGTATTGGAGACTGTCCATAAAAAGGCTACACCATATAGCACCAACAGAGCGGCGGCGCTCCAATTCATCAAGTGCCAGGCTGGTTCCCATTCTGCGATGTTGCTTTTTAGGCTAGTATCTAGTAGTGTGCGTGTTACTTCAACGTAAATACCAATCCCGTATGGATTAATCAACGCCAATAAGGCACCGCCAATAGCAACTAGGCCTAGGCGCCAAGATTTTTGTAAAAATGCATAAAATACAACCACTGCGATACCTACAATAAAACCGCCATGCAAATTCGCCCAAAGACCGATTAACGCTACTATGGCAATACCCAGTAGTAGACGCCGCCGGCTAGATAGCTTTTGACGCCAGATGTTTAATAAGGTTAGTAGAGCTGCCAAACCTAACACCGACCATGTAACACCGCGCACGCCAGCACAAGGTAGCACGGCTGCAATGGCGGCTAGCAATACCCAACCGTTAGCACGGCGGCCAATTAGGTAAAAAGATAGTGTCCACATAACACCATAAACTACGGCAGCTAAACCGTAACCACCTAAACTGTAGATTATCGATAGGATGATATCGCTTAGCCATTCGTGATTGACCCACGAAAAGTGCGTGGCCGTATAGCTAAAGATATCTGTTTTTGGCACACCATGAGCCAGAAAATACTGGCCAGATACCAGATGCCAGCCAAAATCCGGATCTAAATGACGCCAAGCTACTAACGTGAACAAAATAAAAATCACGACAAAAACTAACCAACGCGGCGGCTGTAGCCATTTTAGTTTAGACATAAAGTTATTGTACCAAAAATTAAGATGAGAGGTCTTGCGAAAACTACAAGCTCCCGGGGGATGATGACTATTTGTGCGGCTGCCAGGCTACCACTGCCACCCAGACTTTAGTCGCACCGGCAGCTTTTAACACTTTAGCGGCCACGTTGACAGTCGCACCAGTGGTGCTGATGTCATCGACAATAAGATATGGGGTAGATGGATTTAATTGTTTTCGACAACAAAAAGCTTGTTTAGCTTGTTGCTGGCGTTTGGTGCGAGTTGCACCATGCTGTACGGTGTTAGTTTTACGGGCTAAAAGTGGGGCATAGGCACAACTCTTTAGTTTGGCTAGCTGTTTGGCCATTAACTTAACTTGATCGTAACCGCGAGCCCGCACGTGTGGGGCGATAGTGGGGATAGGTACAATTACGGTATCTGGCGGCAGTTGGGGCAGTGTATCGGCTAACATTTGCGCTAAAGGTCTGTAGGCGCTACGCGCACGGCTAAATTTGTACTGGTTTATGAGCGCCTTAAGCGCACCTTCACGTTTGCCAACCACCCAAGATTTAGCGTAAGCCGGCCGGCAACGCGTGCAACTATGAATGATCGGCGATCCGCATAGTAGACAATAGTTTAGACCATCAAAATTGATGTCGCTTTTACAACGATGGCATAAAATCTGCCCTTTTTGCCCGCAAGAACAACAGTAGTGCGGTGCTATAAAATTTAATAGTTCATCTAGCATAGTGTTATTTACAACGTTCACCTCTATTTCATTGATTATAAATCAATTTGCCTGTATAATTAAGCTATTCAAAGCCTAAGTGGAGGATATTATGGCTCGTAAACAAGATAATGATCTTCTAATCGAGGACGAACTAGCGGCTGCGTTTTTGAATGACGAACAACTACTAGAAGAAACTTCGGAAGAAGCCCCGGTACAAGAAGAAGAATGGGATGAAACAAGCGAGGAATTCCCAGGCCAGCTAGCAGTAGATGTTTATGAAACTGCTGATAAGTTGGTGGTAAAAGCCCGTACGGCTGGCGTCGATAAAAAAGACCTAGACGTTAGTATTTCTGATAATATTTTAACAATCAGCGGCACGCTGAACTCTGGTGATAGCACCGAAGTAGCCAACTGGCACGTCCAGGAATGTTACTGGGGCGAATTTAGTCGCACGATTGCGCTGCCAGTGCCAATCAAAGAAGACGGTGTCGAGGCCGTACTAAAAGATGGCGTTTTGACTATTTCGTTCGACAAAGTTAAAGAAGAAAAAGCCAAGAAGATAAAAGTTCTATAAGCTAAGCAATAAGTGTTACGAGTCACTTATGATTTTAAAACTGCACCCCCGCCTAGGGCGCAGTTTTATCACACCACATTTTTGCTCCAAACAAGTCGGACTTGTTTGGAGGATGAGTTGGTTTTTTAAATACCCGCCCAGTTAGGCGGGTATTTAAAACAGTCTAGGACGGGTTGGGATAAGCCGATGATGTTGCGGCTACGACTGGATGATGTTACCAATTACGAAGTTGACAATGGCGTAGGCCAAAATCGAGACGATTAAGCCGACAATAGCATACATAATAGTGTTTTTAGCATCAGTGACACGCTTGGCTTCACCGGCACTAGTAGCGTAACGGATACCACCGTAGATAATCATAACAACACTTAAAATACCGACGATAAATAGCACAGCATTAATAACGCCAGTAATAATACCGCCATCACCAAAGAGATTACTTGGTTGGTCATTAGATCTAGCTTGATTAACTCCATCACCAAGGCCACCAACTGGATCAGCCAGAACACCCGTTACTGGTACAAAGCTAAAGGCCAAAGCAAGCGCTGCCGCACCGGCTACTAGGATCTTAGTTAGTTTTTTCATTTATTATTCCTTTCGTGTTAATGCTTAAGACTTATCGTAAATTATATCAGAAGATATAATAAATCACATCCTTTGGGAAAACTTAAACAGGCTTAAGCTTTTCACTCAGACGCCTTTATTATAGCCTACTTAAGACAAAATTAACAATAGCGAAGGCCAAGATACAAATTAATAACCCCACAATAGAATAGGTTAATATGTGCTGAGCTGTTTTGATCTTGGCTGGGTCGCCGGCCGACACCACGTAGCTGATACCAGCGTAAACAATAAAGATAACCGCCAAAATACCAGCAATAAAAATGGCGGCATTGATAAGGTTGCCAACAGTGTTTTGCAGAGAGGAACGGTTCGTGCTGCTTTTCGTGGCATCGCCTGTTTCGGCTTGATTTAAGCCATTATTGATTTGATCCGCCGGTTTGGCAGCATAAGATAACGCCGGCGTCAGTAGAGTAGAAAACACAAATACACTACAAATAACCACTAAGGCCAGTTTAATCAATTGCACGAATCGGCTCATTATAATTGACCTATGACAAAGTTAACGATAGCATAAGCCAAAATCGCAATTATAAGGCCAACAATAGCGTAAGTTAAAGTATGTTGAGCGGTTTTAATTTTGGCTGGATCACCAGCCGCTGTTTGGTAGCGGATACCGGCGTAAATAATCATTACAACACTTATAACACCGACGATGAACAATGCGGTATTAACTAAGGCGCTTATCGTACCTGTTAGTGCACTGCCATTATCTTTGTTATCACCACCGACATCGATCACACCGTTTTTGGCTGCTTCTTTAGAATTGGTGGCCGCTATAGTAGCAGCTAATGTAGTGGTGGTTGGCACTAAAGCGACCGCGCCAACTGTAAACACTAGACCTGCTGCCACGATTAAATTTTTTATTTTCATGGTTTAACCCCCTTATCTAGTTACCCAATAAACGACAAACCGCGTGATGCCAAAAGCGACAACAGCCACGATTAACCCTACTATAGCATAGGTGAGCTGCTTTTGAGCCAGCTTTACCTTATCGGCCTGGCCGGTAGCGGTAACGTAGCGAATGCCAGCGTAAACAATAAAGATAATCGCTAGAATGCCCGCAGTCAGATAAACTGTGTCTAGAACAGTTTGGACGCGTGTCGCTAAATTGGTTTGCGCACCTTTTGTATCTTTATCGGCACAAGCGGCAGCATCTGGGTTATACTGGCAGGCATTGTACGGATCGGCGGCCAACGTTGAAACCGGTGCTAAACACACTAGCCCTATAACTGTGATTGGTAATAACAATAGCAATATTTTTTTCATGCTAGCTTGCTCCACCCACTATAAATCGCGTAATCGCGAAAGCCGACACGACGATAATCAGGCCAATAATTGCGTAGGTAAGGGTTTGCTGAGCTTTTTTGACCTTGTCTGGCTGACCGCTACTAATAATCCAATTGATGCCAGCGACCACGATCATAACCGTGCAGGCAATACCAGCCGCAAAATAAGCTAGGTTTAAGATGTTGGTTAGGGCGGTATTGGCGTTCGTATGTGGTACGTTAGCCTGTTTAAGGGCGGAACTAGCATCAGTGGCTGGAGCCGTGGATGCCGCCACATTTGTTAACATTATCCATAATTTTAAACCGATATCGTTCATTACATGAATACTCCTAAAATAACATTAACTATTAGCGTGGCGAACAGAGCAATTACTAGCCCCACAATAGCATTGGTGATGGTTTTTTTGCCTTTGGCCACACTTTCGGGTACACCTTGCGAGAATATCCATAAATAGCCACCATACATCAAAAAGCCGACCGATACATAACCGATTAACTGGAAAATGTTATCAACGACATTTAGGACGACTGTCCAGATAAACTTAGTAAGCCCATCGCTGCCATACTTGCGGTCAATGCCGACATTACCTTTCTTGTCACATAATTTGCCAGCATACCACGCCCGAAAAGTTAAAAAGCTGTTGGCGTTGCAATCATAGACGTAATTACTAGTTTCGGCAGGGGGAGTACTAGAAGCAGCCAGAGTAGTAGAAGCCAGCATAGGTGACAGGCTAAACACACCAGCCGCGATAATTAGGGCAGATAACAGCGCCTTTTTCATTAGTTAAACACCCCGCCTGGTACAAAGAATTGCATTATGGCCCATAGCAAACCATATAACACTAGCCCCAGTACCACATTGAAGATCCAGGTTTTGGCCTTTTTAAGCCGATCGGGGCTGCCTTCGGCCGTAATGTAAATTACAGCGGCAAAAGCAATACCCGCCACCGCTAATATACCAACACCAACTGTCATAATATTTAGAATAATACCAAGCAATCCCCAGATACCACTACCTTTATCATCGCAGTCCACACTGATAATCGATGTTTCGTCGCAACCTTTAACGCCAGTAGAGCCACTATTGCTGCTACCGCCCCCAAGGCTAGCACCCGTGGTAAATTTGCCAGTGGTAGCGTTAAAAGCGGTCGGCTCCGCGAAATCACTGGTTTTAAGCTTGGGATCATTATTAGTCCTGGGTGTACCAGTAGCCGGCCCAGTCGCAAAGTAGAAACAGGCATTTTTATAAACATCGGTGCTTAATGCTGCACAGCCCTTCTTAACGCAACTTTCATAGTCAGCCTTATTGACTTCAGCTCTACACGGTAAACTGTTCGCCTTCAAGCAAGCCGATTTGAGCCAATAACCATCACTGCAAGGCTGAGCATAACCATAATTCTTCATGACAAAATTTGAAGCGCCATAAACATCACTATTATATACAGTGAAGCCCAGAACCATAAGTAACAGAATGGCTATGGATAACAAGTATCTTATGGCGGGTAGGTTTTTCTTTTTCATAATCTGGTTTGAATATATAACATGCGGGGTAAAAAAGCAACTTTTTCGCACTAGTTAAGGCCGTGTTCGAGTGACCTTAGATCCTGAAACAAACTCAGGATGACGAGCCGGGGTAGGCCAAACGGCAACTTTTTTGGCTCTTAAGCTTGATTTTTCTACAGAGATGTGCTAAAATAAACACATGCAGTTTGGAAAAGAGGCTGCTGGTTTTTTGGGTGTGGCAATAAAAACAGCAAAAAAACTACTGTTAGCGCTATTTTTACCGCTAGTTTTAGTGGCTTGTTTATGGATGCCGCCAAATAATGCTAACGCCGTACCAGCCAGCACTGATCAAACCACTCAAACTCAGCCGACTGACCAAACTAAGACTACGACCGACAAAAACACCGACCAAACTAAAAGTGGTGATTTTTGTACCCATGAAGCTGGTAATATCAGTTGGATTGTCTGTTCGGTATCTAGCTGGCTAGCCAAAAGTATCGACAACTTATATAACAACGTATTGTCGAAATTTTTAGTCACTAAACCACTGTCCACCGACACTGAATCCCCAATTTACACCGTGTGGTCATATATGCGTAATGTCGCCAACGTAGTGTTTATAATTTTTATGCTGGTGGTGGTTTACTCACAGGTCACCGGTCTAGGTATAAATAATTATGGCATTAAAAAAGTGCTGCCACGGATAATCATAGCGGCGATACTAGTCAATCTGTCTTATTTAATTTGCACTATAGCCGTGGATGTATCTAATATTCTGGGGGCTAGTTTAAGCGGGCTATTTGTAAGCATCCGCGAGGCAGCCGCAGCAAAAAGTGGCGCCGTAGCGGTTAATTTTACTTTTACGGATTTATTGGCGGGCGGTGCTGGCGCAGTAGGAGCTGGAGCAGGTTTTATAGCAGCCGGCGGTTGGACTGGCTTATTGGCGTTGATTGTACCAGTGATACTTTCGGCCGCATTGGCAGTGATAGCAGCAATTATCATACTGGCTGCCCGCCAGGGGCTAATAGTGCTACTGGTGTTAATCTCGCCCCTAGCTTTTGTGGCCTACCTATTGCCTAACACCGAAAAATGGTTCGAGAAGTGGCGCAAAATGTTGATGCAAATGCTAATAATCTTTCCGGCTTTTTCGCTGCTATTTGGCGCGGCACAGTTGGCGGGCTGGGCGATTTTGCAATCTGCTACTAGTGCTATTGCTGTTATTTTAGGCCTGGCGGTGCAGGTAGTACCACTGATCTTTTCACCATTTTTGATGAAAATGAGTGGCTCACTATTGGGCGGCATTGGTAACGGCGTACGCAAAGCCTTTAACGGTGCCGAGAAGAGTGTTAAGGATTGGAGCGCTGAACAACAGCGACTCAAGCGAGCTCAAATGGCAGCTAAAGGGTCAGAGAGAGCCGGCTGGCGTCGCTTTGTAACACCAGCCGGTATAGCTGGTAGCCTGGCTACAGGCAAGCGCACGCGTGAAGCTGAATTAAAAGCTGCTGAAACTAAGGAAGAGGCTAACTATAATGAATTAGCTAAAAACACGCGCGGCAGGACTCGCGGCCAAGCCGTTCGCGCGCAGCGAGCTTACTTTGCCAACCAGAAAGCCGAATATGACAAGAATGTTACAGCTAGTGAGCGTGAGTACCAGTGGCAAGCCGCTCGTACTGTAGGTAATCGTTATTCCAATAAAGTTAAGCGCGGTGAGCTACAAGACACAGAGGCCAACCGTCAACAGTTCTTCGGTGATGAGTTACATATCAGTCCAAATCAAGTTAAAACGAACGAAATGGCCAAAGCGGCACTTGAGCTATCCCAAACTGGCGGTTACGCTGATCTAGTCAGTGCTGCAGCGGTAGAAAATGCCAAGACCGCCTACAACCAAGATTTTGCAGATCTGCTAGCTAAGGGTCAAGAAAGAGATCCAGTACGAGTTGACGCTATACTAACCAAAATGTCGGGCGTGCGTGGCGAAACTGGCAAAATGGGCAGCTTGGCATCAGCCATTGCGGTCAGCCAAAAAGCCCACGTGGATGAACGCACCGCAATCGAAGCATACCTAAAGACATTACATAATAAGGACGATCCTAAATTTAAAGCTCTGTTTAATTATGATAACCCCACCGCGCTTAACTATACTGATGCGGCTGGTAATGTGGTCAAGACTATTGATATAAATCAAGTCGACGCCAACGGAATGTATAAGGCGGATGATCCGATGGTCGAAATCGCCATTCAACGAGCTGTGATTGCCAAGGACATTCCAACTATTAATAATTTAGTCCGTTTGGTGGCGCCTGGTGAGCGACTGCATAGCTACCGTCAACTGCTTTCTCAAGCGTTGATGGATGCGAAAATCAAAGATGATGCTTTGTACTTAGGGCCGGGCAATTTGGCGCAAATTGGCGAAGGTTCGTCGGCTATCAACCCAGAGAAAATTATGCTTGAAGCTTTGCAAGACAAAGTCAACGCTAAAGCTTTGAGTGGACAAAAGCCTGCAGCACTGGATATTTACAATACGTTGCTAGGTAACGTTGGTGCTATTAAAACTGCGCTAGGGTTAAACACTGACGCCGAAGCCATAGCAGTGCGAGCAACGATCAAGAAAGAAATTACGCGGACTCTGAAAGACTTTTCTAAAGATGACATTTTAAGAAGCGCTACCGGTAAAGAAGTTATCGACGAGCTGATTAAGCTAAAGGACACATTGGGCATTACCGAAGTGTCAGATTCTGATCTTGGCCGCGACTAAATACGACAACAGCCCCGCCTAATTTGATGGGGCTGTTGATTAGAGTTGGTTGCCGGTATCATGGCTTGAACCTTATCCTGCGCAGGATAAGGTTCTTTTCATGAAAAGACAATCTGAATTAAGGATTGTGCGTGTGCCTGCAATAGGGGCAGATATAAGGGTTAGAGCCATTGGCCACCCAAATTGTTTCTCCACATGAGCACAAAATGCTGTTCGGATATTGCATACTGTAGGTTTTGGACGCAGTGTAGGCAGAGAAGAACATAGGCATGAGCTAATCCTTTCGGTCGAAACGGTCATGACGTTTACAAGGCGTGCGTGTTACTCCAATCTCTAAGGTGCCTTAGCTATAAATTGCTAACTTCAGTCCGAGTATAACATGACTTTGCCTATTGACAAAGCATAAGTTGTATGCTACAATGGCTGTAACCGGTTGGGTCGGGTTATTTTGTTGTTGTCTTCTGATTAAAAACCGACCTTTTGGTATACCGTAGGGGTTGACCTTTGGGCAACGCGGTATCTGTTATTTATTTAATGCTAATGTTATGATGGTATCATGGGTCAGTATAGTGTACCGCAGAACGTGGAGGCCGAAGATAAACTTTTAGGGCCGTTTAGCTTTCGACAGTTTATTTATTTAGTCATTGTAGCTGGCTGCGTGGCATTAGCTTGGGCTTTGGGCACGCTATTTATTGGGCTGGCAATTATACCCTTACCAGTTATCGTGCTGTTTGGGGCATTGGCCTTGCCATTAAAAAAAGATCAGCCGATGGAAACATACCTACTGGCAATTGTGTCTTTCTTTTTAAAACCCCGAAAACGTATCTGGCAGGCCGACGGCATTGAATCACAAATAGAAATCACCGCGCCAAAAGTCGAAGAAGTGCAATACACCAAAGATATAAGTGAAAACGAGGCCAATAAGCGGTTGACCTATTTATCGAATTTGGCTGACAGCCAGGGTTGGGCGATCAAAACTGGCGGCAGTAGCCCGATGCGTGATGATTTGTACCAAGAGGCCATGAGTACCACCGACGTACTAGATGAAAATAGCCAAATGGCCAACAATTTAAGTCAGCTGATGGATAACACTGATCAAAAACGTCGTGATGATGTAATAAAAAGCATGCGGGATTCTTTTGCCCAAGAAGACGCTAGTACTGGTGTTCAGCCAGCCGCCGCTACGCCAGATTTGGCGGCTATTACAGAAGCGGCTGAAGCACCACCACAGATAACATCATTTTATAAACCAGTGCCCGAACCAGTCGCGCCAGCTGCTGCGCCTAGTCAAGTAGCCGCTGCGCCTGATATAATTAAAGACGAAGACCAGGACAATGGTATTTCGCCAGATATAGTTAATTTGGCCAATAACAATGACCTGTCAGTTGAAACAATCGCCCGACAGGCCGAAAAAGCAACTAAAAAGGATGAAGGCGAAGTATTTGTTTCGTTAAGGTAAGGTGGGCAAAAGTTAATGAATCCAAATGAACAATCAGCAATTCCCAACGCCAACCCGGTTGGTGCAACTGCGCCCGCTGCCACTGCACCTGCAGCCACTAACGTGCAAGGGGCGGGGGCAACCAAAGACGACGACAAAAAGGCGGTAAAAGCAGCCAAAAAACCAGGGGTTATAAGTACTCAGGATAGTTTGCAGGTTTCGCAAATTCGCGATGGTATGTTGATCATGAAAGATGGCACTTTTCGGGCAGTGGTGGCCTGTGAATCGATCAATTTTGATTTGATGAGTCAGACCGAAAAAGATGGTGTGGAATACAGTTATCAAAACTTCTTAAATTCGCTGTATTTTACCACTCAGATTTTAGTGCGTTCGCAGCGAGTTGATATTGGGCCTTATTTGCAGCGTTTGGCCGATATTCGTCGTGGTCAAGACAACATGCTGCTGAATGTGCTGATGGATGACTACATGCAATTTATTGATATTTTAAGCCAAGAGGCCAATATTATGGATAAGAGTTTTTATATTGTGGTACAGTACGCCAGCGTGGAATCAATTGAAAACGCTGTGGCACAAAGTAAGGGTTTCTTTAAAAAGCTGTTCAGTAGTGGTAGTGCTGATGCAACGGTAACCAAAATTGATCGTGCTACCTATGACAAAGCGGTGACCGAGATAAATAATCGGGTCGATTTAGTAGTTAA
The DNA here is from genome assembly GCA_009778675.1 of Candidatus Saccharimonadota bacterium. Taxonomy (GTDB): domain Bacteria; phylum Patescibacteriota; class Saccharimonadia; order Saccharimonadales; family Saccharimonadaceae; genus WRFU01. Next base: position 4,083 of record WRFU01000001.1, on the reverse strand, counting down.
CGGATTGTTCCAGATGGGCGTCCATAGTGTACGGTTAGACACCAAGGAACTATCAACTCTGTTCTACAATTTTTACAATCCAGATACGGCCGTGCATGAGCCGTTGGCTGATTTCAGTAAAGTGACTAGTTTGTACGTGCAAAGGGGCGAAGGTACGCCGCCACCCCCACAGGAGGCAAGATAATGGCCAAAAAGCAAAAAGACGTTATAGATATTGCCGCCGAGCAACGCGCCAAGGAGCAGGCTGAAGTTGAGCAGGCCTTTCAAACTGGCATTACTACTATGCGCGATCTTATCGCGCCGAGTAGTTTAGAAATTAACAGCGACCACTTCCGCCTGGGCACCAAATTTGGCCGCACCATGTATGTTTATGGCTATCCGCGAACGCTATACACTGGCTGGCTAAGCCCGTTGATTAACATCGACGAGGTGTTAGATATTAGCATGTATATTTACCCGGTGGAAAGTGCAGTGATTTTAAAGAATCTGCGCAAAAAAGTGACTCAGTTAGAAGCCAGCATGAGTATTAACAGCGAAAAAGGGCGAGTCCGTGATCCAGAACTAGAAGCGGCGATTAGTGACGCCGAGAACTTACGCGATCAATTGCAGTTAGGCCAAGAAAAGTTCTTTAGGTTTGGGCTATATATTACTATTTACGCCGATAGCTTAGAAGAGCTGAACTTTGTGCAGCATAAAATTGAAACAATTTTTGGCCAACAAATGGTGTTTAGTAAAGTGGCTAGTAGCCAGCAAGAACAGGGGTTAAATGCGACCCTGCCACAGGCGGCCGATCAGTTGCAAATTCGTCGTAATATGAATACTGGGGCAATTAGTACTAGTTTTCCGTTTACTAGTGCCGATTTAACCCAAGACAAGGGTGTGCTGTATGGCATTAATATGCACAATAATGGTTTGGTGATTTTTGATCGGTTTAGTTTAGAAAATGCCAATATGGTAGTGTTTGCTAAGTCTGGCGCTGGTAAATCGTTCACGGTCAAGCTCGAAGCCCTGCGTAGTATGATGACTGGCACCGAAGTGTTAATTATAGACCCAGAAAATGAATACCAAAAGTTGTGCGACGCTGTGGGTGGCAGTTATATCCGCCTAAGTTTAAGTAGTGACACGCGGATTAATCCGTTTGATCTACCCAAGGTGATTGATAGCGACGATGCCGAAAACGCCCTAAAATCTAACCTGGTAACACTGCATGGTCTGTTTAGGTTGATGTTAGGTGGGGCACAAATTGCCGCTAATGGCCAGGCGATGCCAGCCCTGACACCGGCCGAAGAAGCTGATTTAGACCAAGCTCTAATTGATACTTACGCGCGAGCTGGTATTACTAGTGACCCATTAACCCACAATTCTATACCGCCAACGATTAGTAATCTGTACGACACGTTACTGCACATGGAAGGCACTGGCCCACAATTGGCGCAGCGACTGCGCAAATATACCACGGGTACGTTTGCTGGTATTTTTAGTCAGCAAAGTAATGTGGAAATTAACAACCAAATGGTGGTGTTTAATATTCGCGACTTAGAAGATGAATTGCGGCCAGTAGCAATGTATATTGTGCTGAGCCATATTTGGAATATTACCCGGGCTCGGCAAAAAAGGCGCATGCTGATTGTCGATGAAGCCTGGCAGTTGATGAAATATGATGATAGCGCTAACTTTATCTTTAGTATTGCTAAGCGCGCCCGTAAATATTACCTAGGACTGACCACCGTCACGCAAGACGTCGAAGATTTTATGGGCAGCAAAATGGGGCGTTCGATTGTGGCCAACTCATCGATTACATTGCTGCTAAAGCAATCAGCCAGTGCGGTGGATGTATTGGCCGATGTATTTAAGTTAACCGATGGCGAGCGTAAATTGCTGTCGAACTTCCCAGTTGGACAAGGGCTGTTCTTTGCCGGGCAAAATCATGTCCATGTACAAATCATCGCCAGTCAGACTGAAGAATCATTAGTTTCTACTACACCAGCCGGGCAGGTGGCATCGCAGCAGCAGAACCAACCGCAGCTAACGCCACAAGCTTAGGTTTTATGATAAAATAGTATAGATTATGAACGATGGTGAGAATCCAGATTCTGGGCAAGAGCTAGGGCCATTTGGCAAACAGGCTAAAGCTGCTATTACGCCAGACAAGCCAGACGTTGGTCAAAATATTGGGACTAGTGGAGCGGGTGGCAACGACAAGGCCAAGGCAGCTGGTAGCCTACTAAATAACTTGGAAAAAAAAGCCACGGGCGGCGGCGGCGCGGGCACAGATAGCGAAAGCGACATCCCATTCAAGGGTGGTGGTGCAGGTGCAGCTAAACAAGGTGCTGACCTAGTCAACGCCATCGCAAAAAAAGACCCCAAAGCACTACTCAACCTCGCTAAGAGTGGCAAGAACGGTGGAATGATGAAATACGCGCCGACAGCAGCTATCGGTGCTATTTTGATAGTTATTGTCGTCATTGTTGGGTTTGTGATGCTAGCCCTGCAACCTATACATATGGTGGAACAAATATTTGACAAATATGCTTCGGGCAGTTGGACATCTAACCTACGCTATAATGAGATGCTAACCAAGAAATACTTTGGTGGTGGGCAGAAAGGTGCTACTTCGGCCACTAACTCATCCAATCTTAATACTGATACTGTGTTTACCACCGTATCACAACAAACCATTGATGCATCTAAGGCAGCCGGCTTTACGCTGGCTACTACACCTAGTTCGACAGTGGATGGCCAATTTGTAGTTACATCTATTACCGATGATACAACCGGCAAGACTATGACAGAATCTGATTTTACTGATGCCATGAATAACGATGCTAGCTTTCGCGACCGTATATACCAAGTGTACAACCCGCGTGTAGCAATTTGGTACGACAGAACAGCCGAAGATTTTAAAAACCGGTTTAACTTAACCGAGAATAACGCTGGTCTAAAAATGCCCGATAGTAGCAGTGATAGTACCACTGATTCAACCGCCACGTCGTGGGTACAAAAGCTGTTAGCGGCTATTATGCCAAGTGCCAAAGCGGCCGATGATACTAGTACCGATAACCCTACCGGCGAAGCCATCGCCCAACAGTCTAATGACGGGACTTACCAGAGCAACCAAACTGAACAATCCTGTGCTAAAGAAGATAAAGATAAAAATCTAATTGCATCTGACTGTTCAAGTTCGGGCGCGAAACAAGTCGGCGGTATTATTAGCGACCAGGTTGAAGATGCTAAGAGTAAGTTAACAGATGAGGTCAATCAAGAGCTTTTGAAGAGTATAGCCGTTAGCGCTATCGGTGCACTGGGACCACTTGATGCCTATTGTACGACCATGTCAACTCTAGACCTTATAAACACTGCCACCAAAGAAATCCGAGCTGGGCAATTAATGAAATATGCTCAAATATTTATGGCTACAGCCGATAAAATTAAAGCTGGTGACGCCACGGCCGATGAAGTTAGCGCCGTTATGACGCAAATAAATGGTGATGCCTACCAACAAGTACTAGATTCCGATGGACAACCGACCGGCAAGACAACTGGCCCAAAAACTGGCACCGAAAGCGCAGGCTGGCAATGGTTAGTCGATGGTACGATTGATTCCAATGATCCTAGCTTAGCTAAATATCATATCGGCACAGCTAACGGAAAATTATTTGACCTGGCTCAAAGTATTGCTAGCATGCCAGAAAAGATGGCTAATAGCGGCAAATTAGGTGAGGCGGTGAAAACTGTTTGCGGCCTTATGGGCAATCCGTTTGTACGAATTGCCAATGTAGTGGGCGGGATATTTACTATAGCCACTATACCATTTAAAAATGGTCCAGCTGTAGCCGGCCTAATGTACTTTATGCATGTAGCTGCACCGATGCTAATCCAGGTTTTAGCGGCTAAAACTATCACTACCGATATAGCTGGCGAAGATTCTATGAATGCCCTGGTGAGTGGTGCCGGTATGATGCACGCCAGAAATTGTGAGGCCAACGGCTGTACGAATCTGACTAAAAGCACAGCCGGCAAAGCCTACCTAGAATACCAAAAATACATTGCCCAAGTGGGTGACGACGAACGCTATAGCCACAG